>DASTOW010000085.1:0-14552 GCA_035762425.1 Hyphomicrobiaceae bacterium
AACGCGGCAGCCTCGACACCGACTGAGTCTGCACCGGCGGCAAAGCGCACGCCACCGTGCTGGGCCCGATCTCCAGCCTTGATCTGCGCCTTCACGACGAAGCGGCGGCCGCCCAGTCGTTCTGCCACCCGTTCCGCGTCGGACGCCGTTTCGACAACCTGACCGTTCGGCACGGCCACGCCAAAGCGCGCCAGCAGTTCCTTGGCCTGGAATTCATGAAGGTCCATGATCGTGCCCTCGCCTGTGATGTTTGACTGGGCAGGCAGACAGCTCGGCCGATCAATGTGTTCAGGTCCGAGCCGGGTATGTGACCTCGTGCGCAAAAGGCTGCGCTCTATGGTCTTGGTGGTGTTGATCGCAGCCTTCTGGTATATGGTATGCCAAGGCGCCGGCTTTGACAATCGCTTATTTGGCAGGCAGGCGCGCGTAGCTCAGCGCACATTTTCTAAGCGTCTGAGACTGCTGGTTGTTCACCGAGCCAGGGGAGACGCACTTTGGAACGTTTGGCAATGGCGCGTTGGGTTTGCTTTGGCATACCGCATGCCACTATGCGGCTGGCGTGGCGGGCAACAAGCGCAGAGCTGCGGCACTGATGCGCACCAGGAAGGCCAGGCGGACGGATCTGGATCGTGCTGGGGTAGCCGCAACCGCCGACAGCTTTCCATGCCAAGGGGTCAGCTGATATCGAGGCGGCGTTACGAAGCGAGGGGCTAAATCTCATGTCCGCGTACATCATCGATGGCGCCGCGCAGGCGGCCTCCGTGCGTGAGCAGGTCGGGGCAGAGGTGCGTCACCTGCAGGTCACGACCGGCATCACGCCCGGTCTTGCCGTGGTGCTGGTGGGAGCCAACCCGGCGAGCCAAGTCTACGTGAAGAGCAAGTCGCGCCAGGCCAGCGCCGCCGGCATCGTGCCGATCGACCATCACCTACCCGAGGAAATCACCAAGACCGAGCTGCTGGGACTGATTGCAAGGCTCAACGCTGATCCGGCGGTGCACGGCATCCTGGTGCAGCTGCCCTTGCCGGCGCACATCCCCACGACCGAGGTGTTGCAGGCCGTCAGCCCGGCCAAGGACGTCGACGGGTTTCATCCGGTCAACGTCGGGCTGCTGGCAACGGGGCAGCAGGAGAAGGCTTTCGTGCCGTGCACGCCGCTCGGCTGCCTGATCATGCTGAAGGCGCGGCTGGGCAAGCTCGCCGGTCTCGACGCGGTGGTGATCGGCCGCTCTACGATCGTCGGCAAGCCGATGGCCCAGTTGCTGGTGGGCGAAAGCTGTACGGTGACGATTGTGCACTCCCGCACGAGGGACATCGCGGCGCACTGCCGCCGTGCTGACGTCCTGGTGGCGGCAGTCGGCAGGCCCAATTTCGTGCGCAAGGAATGGGTGAAGCCCGGCGCCACCGTGATTGACGTCGGTATCAACCGGATCACCGGCAGCAATGGCAAGAGCGCTCTGGTCGGCGACGTTGCCTTCGATGAGGTCAGCCAGGTGGCGGGAGCGATAACCCCCGTACCTGGTGGTGTCGGGCCCATGACGATCGCCTGTCTGCTGGCCAATACGACAACGTCGGCCTTCCGCCACGCCGGCCTGCCGGCACCGGCGTGGCGGTAGGCTGGACGCGGCGACGAGCGAGGAGCAGCAACAACGGCCTCTCAACCGTCGTCTGTGCCGTGTACAATAGCGTGACTACAACGACCAGGAACGCCGGCTGGGCCGGGCCGTTTCTCGATCATCACACAAGTTACCGGACCGACTTACCGGACCGACTTACTAGACCGACCTGGGGAACATCACCATGAGGCGCAATCGGCGGGCGAAGATCGTTGCAACCCTGGGCCCGGCCAGCTCGGACGCGGCCACCATCCGCCGCCTGTTCGAGGCGGGAGTCGATGTGTTCCGCCTCAATTTCAGTCATGGCAGCAAAGAAGACCATGCCAGGCGCTACGAGATCATCCGCGGCGTGGAGCGTGACCTGGGCCGGCCGATCGCCGTACTGCAGGACCTGCAGGGTCCGAAGATCCGCATCGGTACGCTGGCCGGCGGCAAGGCCATGCTGCAGTCGGGCGCGGTCGTGCGCTTCGATTGTGACAAGCAATCCGGCGATCAGACGCGTCTGCCGCTGCTGCACCCCGAGGTGTACGAGGGCATCGCGCCGGGACATCAGGTGCTGATCAACGATGGTCGCGTTCGCCTCGAGACGATCGCCTGCGGGCCAACGCACTTCGACGCACGCGTGATGGTTGGTGGCGAGGTCAGCGACCGCAAGGGTGTCAACCTGCCGGACACGTTGCTGCAGCTGTCGCCCATCACGGCCAAGGACCGCGCGGATTTGGAGTTTGGGCTGTCGCTCGGCGTCGACTTCGTGGCGTTGTCGTTCGTGCAGCAGCCATCGGACGTAATGGAGGGGCGCAGCCTGGTCGGCGACAAGGCGCAGCTGATGGTCAAGATCGAGAAACCGGCCGCACTAAAGCGCATCAAGGAGATCGTGCAGCTGGCCGATGCCGTGATGGTGGCGCGCGGTGACCTCGGCGTCGAGATCCCTGCCGAGGACGTGCCCGGTTGGCAGAAGGATATCGTGCGCGAGTGCCGCATGGCCGGCAAGCCGGTGATCATCGCTACACAGATGCTGGAGTCGATGGTGCAATCCCCGACCCCGACCCGCGCGGAGGCCTCGGACGTCGCAACCGGTGTCTATGACGGGGCCGATGCCGTCATGCTGTCGGCCGAGTCCGCCTCCGGCGCCTACCCCGTCGAGGCGGTGGCAATGATGGACCGCATCATCTCGCACACCGAGAACCACCATGCCTATCGCTCAATCGTCGATGCGTTGGAGCCCAGCATCGAGGGCACCGTGTCACATGCCGTCTCGGCTGCTGCCGCCGAAATCGCTGACCGCCTTGGCGCGGCGGTGATGGTAGCCTTCACCTCCAGCGGCAATACCGCGGTCCGCCTGGCGCGGCAGCGATCGCGCGTGCCGATCGTCGGCGTGACGCCCAACGAGCAAACCGCGCGCCAGCTATCCCTGCTTTGGGGCGTGCACAGCGTCAAGTCGGAGGAGATCGCCAGTTTCCGCGAGATGGTCGAGAAAGCTTCCGGCCACGCCACGAGCGAAGGCTATGCCAAGCGCGGCGACTACGTTGTCGTGATCGCCGGCGTGCCGTTCGGCCAGGCCGGCACCACCAACAACATCCGCGTCATCGCGGTGTCGTAGGCGACGACCCTGCCTCATTTCCCCACGAAGCGAGGCAGGCGGCGCTCGGCCATGGCGGCCACGCCCTCGCGAAAGTCGGTCGTGGAGCGCAGCTGCATCTGGGCGGCAAGCTCGCGCTCGGTGGCGGCGGCAACGCGGTCGGCGAGGCCCGCGCGCAGCGTGGCCCGCGTCGCCATCACGCCGAGCGGGGATGACTGTGCGATCTCGGCGGCAAGTTCGGTCGCCGTGGCGCGCACGCGATCCTGCGCCACCAGCAGGTCGGCGAGGCCCATGGCGAACGCCTCTTCACCCGTGAAGCGGCGACCGGTGTGGAACATCAGGGCGGCCCTGCTCGGCCCGATCAGCTCCGGCAGCGTGACGGTCAGCCCGAAGCCCGGATGGAAGCCCAGCCGCGTGAAGTTGGCGCAAAAGCGCGCTTGTGGGCAGGTGACCCGCAGATCCGGCACCAGCGCCAGGCCGAGGCCGCCGCCCACCGCCGCGCCGTGAATGGCGCCGACGATCGGCTTTTTGGTGCGGAATGTGCGTACCGCCTCGGCGTAGAGCGTGCCCGACTGTCCCTTGGCGGCCTTGTCCTGCAGCACATCGACCACGTCCGCGCCGCCGTCGAGCTTGGCGCCGGCGCAGAACGCCTTGCCTTGCGCAGCCAGCACAACCGCTCGCACGGCCGGGTCTTGGTCGAGCGCCTCCAGCGCGCCGGCGATCTCGCCGATCAGCGCGATGTCAAAATAGTTGTGTGGCGGCCGGCGGATCTCGATGGTCGCCACCATGTCGGCAACCTCGACGCCGATGTCGTTGAACGGTCCCATGCAGATCACCTTTGGTCTAGATCGCAGACACGCGCACCGGCAGTTCGCGGTGATGCTCTGGCGGATCATCGCCAATCGCGGCGCCTAGGACTTGCGCAGCGTCTTGGCGCGGATGGCGTGCGTCTCTCCCTGCCCCGCCTGGCCGGCTGCCTCCTGCAGCTCGTGACGGAACTCATCGCGCTTCTCGTGGATGGAGGCGATCACGAGGCCTGTCGGCAGGCCGAGGCCGACGAGCGCCGCCTCCGAAAGCTGCAGGCTGGCCTCGATGGTCTCGGGCACAGCATCCGTGACGCCGATCGCATACAGGTGTCGGGCATGGGTCGCGTCGCGGGCACGCGACACGATCAAGATATCCGGCCGCAGCGAACGCGCGACCCTGACGATCTCGTCGATGGCATCCTGGTCGTGAATGGTAACGATCACGGCTGCCGCCTCGAGCAGGCCGCAGCTCTTGAGGAAGGCCGGGTTGGCCGAGTCTCCATAGTAGACCTCGCGGCCGCGGCGGCGCCATTCAGACACCGCCGCGGGATCACGGTCCGTGGATATGAATGGATGGCCGTGCCGCTCCATCATGGAGCAGACGATCTGGCCGACTCGGCCGTGACCGACGACGATGGCGCGCCCCTTGCCGCTACCGGTCGGCACCGCCATCAGCTCCGGCGGCACCGGCCGCTTGGCCGCAATGCGCCCAGACAGACGCCGGGCCAGCTGCGCAAGCGGCGGAATCAGCACCATGGTGAGCGACGTCACGGTCAGCAGGAAGGTCATGACGTTGGCCGGGATCAGGCCCGCGAGGCTGGCGAGCCCAAGGCCGACGAAGGCGAACTCGCCGCCTGGCCCCAGCAGCAGTCCCATCTCGACCGAGGACGGCCAGCTCAGGCCGAACAAGCGCGCAAGGCCGATCAGGATGGCGGCTTTCAGCCCGATCAGACCGACCACCGCGCCCAACAGCAAAAAAGGCTCGCGGGCGATCTCGCGGAAGTCCACGCCCATGCCGATCGTAAAGAAGAACATGCCGAGCAGCAGGCCCTTGAACGGATCGATGGTCACCTCAATCGCCTTGCGGAACTCGCTCTCGGCCAGGACGAGGCCGGCCACGAAGGCACCGAGCGCCATCGAAAGTCCTGAGGCGGCCGCGGCCACACCGGTGCCGACGATCACGAACAAGGTGGCAGCGACGAACAGCTCAGGCGTTTCGGTGGCGGCGACCAGGCGGAAGAACGGACGCAGCAGCAGCCGCCCCACCACCACGATCAGGGCCACGGCCAGGGCGGCCTGCGCCAGTGCGATCATCACGCCGGTGGCGATCGACGGCCCGTTGTCGGCGCCCAGAATGCTGACCAGCAGCAGCATTGGCACGACGGCCAAGTCCTGCATGAGGAGCACGGCAAAGCTGGCGCGGCCGGTGGCGCTCATCAGGCGACGCTGCTCCGACAGCAGCTCGATGACAATCGCCGTTGAGGAGAGCGCCAGGCAGAGACCGATGAGGACGGCAGCGGCTCCCGTGCTGCCGAACGCAGTCGCGATAACACTGATCGCAATCGATGACAGCACGACCTGCAGGCTGCCGAGGCCGAACACCAGGCGGCGCATGGTCAACAGGCGCTCGTAGGACAACTCCAGGCCGATCAGGAACAGCAGGAACACGACGCCCAGCTCGGCGATGCTGGCGACGTTCTTGGCGTCCGTGATGGTAACCCACTGGAGGCTCGGCCATGCGTTCTTGAATGAGCCGATGCCGAGCGGCCCCAGCACGGCGCCCGCTACCAGGAAGGTCAGCACCGGGTTGACGCGCCAGCGATGCACCGCCGGCACGATCACCCCAGCCGTGCCGAGCACCAGCAAGGCATCACTGTAGGCGAGCAGGTCGATGTTCGTGGCGGCCATGCAGCCCTCTTGGTGGCGATTGCATTAGTGCATGTAATCTGAGAGGTGAACAGGCCGTCAGCGGCGCCCATCTGATTCAATGTCGGCCAGCATGGCCATGGCAATCTCGTGCTCGCCCATGATGACGGTGGTGGCGCCGTGCGACTTGAGGTGAGCGGTCTCTTCCTCGGAATGCGAGCGGGCCAGGATCGGCAACGTCGGGTTGATCTTGCGCGCCTGCATGACGATCTGCCCGCCTTCGAAGGCATCGGGAATGGCCACGATCAGATGCCGTGCACCGGGCAGGTTGGCCGCCTTGAGCACCTCGGCGCTGGCGGCGTTGCCATGCATCACCTCGATGCCGGCCGCGCGCGCGTGAGTGGCGAGCGGGCGGTTCTCCTCGATCAGAAGCATCGGCAGACCCCGCGACCTGAGGCCTTCGCTCACGAGGCTTCCGACCCGGCCGAAGCCCACCAGCACGACGTGGCCGCTGAGTTCGGTGGGCCGGATCGGCTCGCGCAAGGCCTGCTCGGCGGCGGCCTGCAGGTCGGTTGCCGATGCGGCCAGCTTGCCCCGTGCCAGATAGCGATCGAGTAGTACGAACAGCACGGGGTTGAGTAGGATCGACAGGATGGCGCCGGCCAGGATCAGGTCGCGACCGTGCGGCGGCAACAGGGCGAGGCTGACGCCGAGGCCGGCGAGGATGAAGGAGAACTCGCCGATCTGGGCGAGGCTGGCCGAGATGGTGAGCGCGTGGGAGACCGGGTAGCCGAACAGGCGCACGATGGCGAACGCGGCAAGCGACTTACCGATCACGATAATCAGCAAAGTCGCGAACAGCCATCCCGGATCGTTCACGACGATCAGTGGGTCGACCAGCATGCCGACCGAAACGAAGAACAGCACCGCGAACGCATCGCGCAGCGGCAGGGTCTCGGAGGCGGCGCGCTGGCTCAGCTCGGATTCGCTCAGGATCATACCGGCGAAGAACGCGCCGAGTGCGAACGACACATCGAAGATGACGCTGGCTCCGTAAGCGACGCCGAGCGCGATCGACAGCACCGACAAGCGGAACAGCTCGCGCGATCCGGTGTGTGCCATGTAGTGCAACACCCACGGGATCACTCGCTTGCCGATCACCAGCATCACGGCGACGAAGGCGGCCACCTTCACCAGCGTCAACAGGATCGGCATGGCGATCGCCGCCATCCCGGCCGACGTGTTGCCTTTCAGGACGCCGGCCAGGGCCGGCAGGAGCACCAGGGTGAGGATCATCACGAAATCCTCGACCACCAACCAGCCGACGGCGATGCGCCCGCGTTCGGTCTCGATCAGCCGCCGCTCCTGCAGCGCACGCAGCAGCACGACGGTACTGGCCACCGACAGAGCCAGGCCGAACACAAGGCCCGCACCGATCGACCAGCCAAGCAGCCAGGCGAGGGCCATGCCGAGTAGGGTGGCCATCGCGATCTGGGCAACGGCGCCCGGCAGCGCGATCGCCCGCACCGACAAAAGGTCGTCCAGCGTGAAGTGCAGGCCGACACCGAACATCAGCAGGATCACGCCGATCTCGGCCAAGTCATTGGCGAGCTTCTGGTCGGCGACGTAGCCCGGCGTAAATGGGCCTAGGATCACGCCGGCCAGCAGGTAGCCGACCAGCGGTGAGATGCGCAAGCGGTTGGCAAGGGCACCGAGCGCGAAAGCCAGCACCAAGCCCACGACGATGGTCGATATGAGAGGACCGTGGGTGTGCATCGGCTTGCTCCGTGGCTGTGTAAGGCGGGTTTCCCGACAGCCGTGGACTGCCGTTCAAAGCGCTCCGGAATCGACCGCGGCACAGCCTTGGCCCCTTCTGGGGTCGCGCACCTCCTACTGGCGTTTCACCAGATGCAATAAAGCAGCACTAGGCACGCGGGGCCAAGCGCTAATTTGCTCGCGCCGGGCACAATGCCGGCGGATGGGTGCTCAGGCCAGGCGGTACTGCGTCGACAGCAGCGCAAGCAGGCTCAGATTGCCGCAGGCGCTCAGGTCGGCCAACAGCTCTGCGTAACCATCGGCGCACTCAGCCCGACGCTGGCGCCCAGCGCCACGCAGCAGGTGGCAGCCATCGCCGTAACGTGCATGGAGGCGATCGCCAACCCATGCACGATAGCGCCCGGCAAGGTGGTGAAGACGCCCCGCTTGTAGAACGCGAAGCAAAGGGCAGCGATCGACGCACCGACAATGCTTACGCAAGCCGCAACCAGGCGAAGGGCATGGCCACAGCCGCGAACGGCGCGCATGCCGAGATCGCGCATGGCGGCGCTGCCAGGACCCATGCACACGCCGCCGACGCAGACGTACCAGTTTTTCAAACTTGTATGTTGGTGAGATAGAGGCCGGCGCCGGCCGCGATGATGGCGCTGCAGATCGACGCGATGGTCTCGATCAGATGGTCGCTCACGCGGGTCGGGAAATCGACGCCCCGCATGGCGATGCAATGCATCGACCAGATCGGCCACGCATGATCAAGCCGCCGTGCGCAAGCGCAACGCCGGTCAGCCATGAGCCGCTGTCGCTGTCATGCGAGCCTGATGTCACGGCCAGCGCGCAAGCGATCCGAGAATGGCCACGCCGATCGAACGAAAACACGAGAACGGGCCGAGCCGTGATCGTCGCTGCCGCCCCCCGCCGCAGATCAAGTTCTTTATCAGACAAAGGATGAATGGCGCCTGTCTCGGGCCGCCGCAATCACATTAAATCGTCTTGCCGCCGCAATGCGCCCGCACGATGACACTTGTGCGAAGGTCTCCTCGGCGCGGCGGCGCGAGAGCTGGCGGAGGCGACCATTCAACCGTGAGGGGCGGATTGTATGCTGGGGCTCAGTCGACTACGCACAGCGATTGCTCGCGCCCGCTTGCTTGCCATCGCCGGTGTCGTGCTGACAGCTACGGCGGCGCCATCTCGGTTCGGCGCAACGCAAGCGCAAGTGCAGCCCTCCGCGGAGCAGCTCAGGCTTGCCCAGCAGCAGGCGCTGCGCACCAAGCTCAACCAAGAAACGCTGCTGGTGGCAACAAGCCATCCGAGCACGAGCTATTTCGGCATGGTGGGCGATTTGGCGCGCGTGCTTTCTGGAAGCGAGGGTGTGCGCATCGTGGCCGTCGCCGGCAACGGTGGCTTGCTGACGCTGCGCGACCTGCTGTTTCTGCGCGGCATCGACATGGCCATCGTTCCGAGCAACGTGCTGGCGCATGCCAAAACCACCGAAGCGCTGGGCGGCGGGTTGGTGCAGCGCGTGGCCTACATCGCCCGGCTTTACAGCGAGGAAGTCCATTTGCTGGTGGGACCCAGTGTGCGGTCGATTGGTGATCTGAGCGGCAAGCAGATCGCCGTGCCGGCCGAAGACGGAACGGCGCAATTCACTGCGCAGGATTTGTTTGAAAGATTGAAGTTGCGTGCCGAACTGGTGGCGGCGACCCCGACCGAAGCAATTGCCAGGATGCGTGCCGGCAACCTGGCCGCCACGCTTTTGATCGGCGCCAAGCCGCTGCCGCATCTGGCCGGCCTGCCGCGTGATGGCAGCGTTCGCCTATTGGATCTGTCCTTGGCGCGCAATCTCGACGAAGTCTATTCGCCGGCGGTGTTCGTTGCCGACGACTACCCGGCCTTGATCCCGCCTGGCCAAATCGTGGACACGCTGGCCGTCAGCGCGGTGCTCGTTGCCAATCTCGGCAAAGGTAGCGAGGAGTCGGCCCGCCGGGTCGCCAAAGTCGTCCCGCCTCTGTTTGCAGGCCTGTCTGGGCTGGCGCTCGCGGATCGCCATCCAAAGTGGAGAGACGTGAACCTGGCGGCGACTCTGCCGGGATGGTTGCGCCTTGGCGCGGCGGAAGAGTGGTTGGGAAAGGCCAAGGAGCAGCAGGCAGGCTCGCTGCAAAAGCGCTTTGAGGACTTCCTGCGAGCCACACGCAAGCCAGGCGCGCCCGATCTTTCCCCGGCAGAGCGCAAGGTGCTCTTGGAGGAGTTTGTGGGTTGGACGCGCAAGTCGCTGGGCGATGCCGGTCAGTCTGTCCGTCAATAAGATTTGCAACGCGTGTTTCGAACGGGGTCGAGACCGATGAACCTTCCCGAGGATGATGCCAGGGTGCGCGAGATCAAGAAGCTGCTCGATCGCATTCAACAGCTGCCAATCATTCCGCCGGAGCAAACGGCATCGGCAGGCGACCGGGCCTACCGGCACAGTCAGCAGTGGCCAGCGCAAGTGCCGCACGCTGGCGCGCCCGCCAGGCGTTCTTCGCCCAGAACATGGGTGTTCGTGCTGGCGACGGCATTGAATACCATCGTCGTAGCGGTTCTGTCGGTCATGATAACGCTCGGGATTGTGCAACAGGGGACTACTCGCAGCGGTGAGCCAGGCGCGACCAATGTGCGAGGCGGTGCGAACTCCGATCAGCGCGAGGCGGTCCAGACGAGCGTGTTCACCACGCGCGCGTTGCCATCACCACGGATGTTCGAGCTTGCGCCGATCGGCACGGCGACGGAGCCCCTGCGCTTCGAGCCCCGCAAGGCGGCACGTCTGCCCTTGCTGATCGAGCCGCAAGAGGCGGTGCAGGAGGCTTTTATCCTAGTTCTGTCCGGATTGCCTGCCGGCTCCGAGTTGATCGGGGGGCGGCGTATCGGCCCCGGTTCCTGGTTCTTGCCGCCGAACTCGATACCGAAGCTGGAGCTGGTCCTGCCGGAATGGACGACCACGCCCTTGGAGGTCAGCGTCGACTTGCGGCGCATCGACGGCGGTGTCGTGGCGCGGACCTTGGCGTGGATCGTCGTGCCGCCGCCGGAGGCCGCCAAGGCCGTGCAGCTCGACCCGGCGGCACTCAAGGACATGCTGCAACGGGGCGAGCAATTGCTCGGACGAGGTGACGTGATCGGCGCACGCGCAGTCTACGAGCGGGCGGCCGAGATGGGTAGCGGGCCCGCCGCCCTGGCGATGGGCTCGACCTACGACCCCAACCGGCTGTGGTCGCTCGGCGTGTTCGGCATGGTCGGCAACAAGGAGCGGGCGCGGCACTGGTATGCGCGCGCCGATCAGCTCGGCCACCCAAGCGCCAAGGACCGCTTGCGTTCGCTTGGCGAGTGAGGCCGCCTAATAGGACTTCGGCAGGCCGAGCGCCTTCTCGGCGACGTGGCAAAGGATCAACTCACGCGTAACCGGGGCGATGCGGGCGAGCATGACTTCCCGCATCAGTCGCTCGACGTGAAACTCCTTGGCATAGCCCATGCCACCGTGCACCAGCACGGCCGTCTCGCAGGCTTCGAAGCCGGCCTCGGCTCCCAGGTACTTGGTGGCGTTGGCCTCCACACCGCACGGCAGCCCGGCATCGTAGAGATGGGCCGCCTTCATCGCCATCAGGTTGGCGGCCTCCAGTGCCATCCAGCACTTGGCGAGCGGATGTTGGATGGCCTGGTTCTGGCCGATCGGCCGATTGAAGACGACACGCTGTTTGGCATATGTCGCCGCTCGCTGCACAGCCGCGCGTCCGGTGCCGATCGCCTCCGCGCCGATTAGGATGCGTTCGGGGTTCATGCCGTGCAGGATGTATTCGAAGCCGCGGCCTTCCTCGCCGATGCGGTCCTCGACCGGCACCGGCAGGCCATCGAAGAACAGCTGGTTGGAGTCGACGGCCTTGCGACCCATTTTGTCGATCTCACGCGCCTCGACGTGGCGGCGGTCGAGTGCGGTGTAGAACAGTGACAAGCCCTGCGTCGGCTTCTTGACTTGCTCGATCGGCGTGGTGCGGGCGAGCAGCAGCACACGTTCGGCCACCTGCGCCGTCGAGATCCAGATTTTCTGCCCATGCACGAGGTAGCGGTTGCCGTCGCGCATCGCGCGGGTCCTGAGCTTGGTGGTGTCGAGGCCGGCGTCGGGCTCGGTGACGGCGAAGCAGGCCTTCTCCGCGCCCTTGATCAGCGGCGGCAGGAAGCGCTGCTTCTGCTCCTGGGTGCCGAACACGACCACAGGGTTCAAGCCAAAGATGTTCATGTGCAGGGCCGACGCGCCCGCGAAGGCAGCGCCCGATTCGGCCACTGCCTGCAGCATGACGGCAGCTTCCGTGATGCCCAGTCCGGCCCCACCGTAGGCTTCCGGCATGGCGATGCCGAGCCAGCCCGCTTCGGCCATGGCGCGATGAAACTCGACCGGGAAGCCGCCGTCGCGGTCCTTGGCCAGCCAATACTCGTCGCCAAAGCGCGCGCAAATCTTGAGCACGGCCTCACGGATCTCCTGCTGCGCAGGGGTTAGCGTGTGTTGCATGGCGGGACATGCCTCATATACGGCGTAGGGGTGAGAATGGCAGGACAGCTTGGCACGGATTGCGGAAGCTTGGCGAGTGGCCGAAGCATAGGCGGGATTGACTGAAAAGCGCTCGACAAGTCGCTTCTTTTCTTCGTCGTTTTTCTGGGCAACGATGCGCGCGAAGCTTGATTCTTACGGAGGGAGCGGATGACACCGGAAGAGTTCACGGCAAAGCTGGAGGAGCTGCGTGCCGTGTTGGCGGACAAGCTGGTCGAGCTTGAGGAGAATCCAAAGTGGGGCACCGAAGACGAGCGAGAGGAGATGGTCAAGTCGCTCGATGAGCTGAGCGACCAGATCGAGGACCTGATGGAGGCCCTGCAGACGGAAAGCGATGACGACGACGATGCAGGGTCCGACGACGATTGACGCGGGGCCTGCTCGGTTGCCAATGAGGGGCGTGTCAACGTCGCCGCGGCAGGCGGTCTACAGTGAAGGATACTCGTGCATGATGCGCAGACGGGTGGCTCGCTACTGGGGCTCGCTACTGGGGCTCGCTACTCGGGCTTGCTACTCGGGCTTGCTACTGGGGCTCGCGCATAGGCGTGGCCGGTTTCGCAAAAGCCCATGCACGCCGCCAGGCTCTTGCCGCCGCCAGGGGTGCTCGGCCTGCCCTCGCCAGCGCTCGCTGAGCCGGACAGATCGACGAGGCTCGATCCGTCGGTCGCCAACCGGTCCGCCAGTGGCGGCAAGGGCGGTGCAATCTTAGGCAGCTCCTGTGCCGGCGGCAGGCCGTCAGAGGGTCCGGTCGACGGTGGCAGCGGCCTAAAGGGCATCGGTCCTGAATTGCTGATACGTGCACCCGCGCTGTTGGACGAGCCGCCGGGATGCCTAGAATTGAGTTGCCGTATCGCTGGTGCCCCAGGTGTCTGACAGTCGGTAGCCGTCGGGCCACGGGTCGGTGGGGTCGACCATGTAGTGGTGGAACCCTGTAATCCACGCGCGGCCTTCGACGGCGGGCAAAATTGCCGGCATGCCGCCGATCCTGGTCTCACCGCGCACCGTTCCGATGAAGCGGGAGCCGATCAGGCTCTCATGGGTCAAACCTTCGCCCACCTGCAGCTGACCGCGGGCGTGCAGCACCGCCATTCGGGCGCAGGTACCCGTGCCTGTGGGCGACCGGTCTGAGCGTCCGGGAGCCACGATACAGGTGTTGCGCGCGACGAAGCGGCCCTGCTCATGGCGTAGCGGACCCGCGAACTGGACAATCGAGACGCCGCTGACGTCCGGCAGTTCGGGATGAGCAATTGGCACTTGCTCGCGCGCAGCGAGGCGAACCTTCTCGCCGAGATCGGCCAGGACGCGCGCCTCTGCGGGTTCGAGCCTGAAGCCGAGCTTGTGCGCATCGACAATTGCGAAAATCATGCCGCCATATGCGATATCGATCGCAATCCGCCCCACCCCCGGCACGTCGATCTCGGCATCGAGCTGCAAGGCGACAGCCGGTACATTCTGGATGGATACGCTCTGGCATTTGCCGTTATGGCACTTGGCGGAAATTTCAACGCGCCCCGCCGGCATATCGAGCGCGAACCTGGTCAGAGGTTCGTGCATCGGCACAAGGCCCGTTTCGAGCAGCACCGTTGCAATGCACATGGTGTTGGAGCCCGACATCGGCGGATATTCGGTCGGCTCCATGATGATTGCGCCGGCGGCGCAGTCGCTGCGCGTGGAAGGCAGGATGAGATTCACATGCCTTGCAACGGACCCGCGCGGTTCTTGAATCAACAGGCGGCGGATGTGGTCGAACTGACGCTCGAACGCCAGCTTTTTTTCCATCATCGTCGTGCCAGGCGGCGGCAGGACGCCGCCAGTGATGACGTCGCCGATCTCCCCCTCCGCGTGCGCTCCCACGACTGTAATGACCCTGCGAGACGTCGGCATCATTGAAGGACCTCAGTTGCAGTCGGTCTGCGCATGCTGAGCAGTGCGCGGCTCTGCCGCGCCCTCAGCAGCGTTTGAACCCAACCAAACCTAAGGTTGCAAGCTACGACCTTAAAATCCAGTCCAGGGTGACCAACAGGCGGCCAGCAGCCAGCGGCTAGGCGAGCACAAAAGCCCCGGCTCGGTTTCCCGAACCGGGGCTCTGTGCGCAGAGTAGGCGTGCCAGACATCGTGGCAGCCAGCGAAAAATGGCATCCCCAACGCCTAGCGTGCGATCAAACACGGATGATCGGGCGGCGTTCCCAGGCCTTGGCGTAAGGCAGTCGGGATGTGTCGCGCCGGGCACAGCGTCTCAAGCAAGGCTCTCCCAGAACGGCACAGTGGCTGCCGGCAAGCGTCTGCTCCCTACCCCAGTCTAGAAGCCAACTTGGTCGACGCCAGCGCGCAAAAAAAGGGGC
>DASTOW010000086.1:0-4069 GCA_035762425.1 Hyphomicrobiaceae bacterium
CGCGACCTTGTCGGCCTCCTTGGCGTCGACAATGAATAGGATAACGGCTGCGCGCGCTTCCTGCAGGGCCCTCTTCACGCGCTGATCCGTCTCCCTGCCGATTGCGGTGTCGAGTGTGACGAGCGCGTTCCGATCCTTGGATTTGAATACGGCCTGGGCGGCGTCAAAGCGCTTGCCGGGATCGGCGGACATGAGTGTCAGGCCGCCGAGCGCGGCCTCGGTGGAGCGGCGCAGGCGGTTGTTGAGGCGCACCGGCTTGAGGTTGGCCGGCGCGCCGCCGGCGGCTTTGCCAGTTGTCGCATCGAGGATGGTACCTGACTTGTCCCGCACGTAGACGCGCTTGTCGTCGGCGCTGAACAGCAGTCGCCCGTCCTGCAGCGCCTCGATGACCTGCGCCGCCAGCGGATTGCCACTGGCGGCCACCGCGGAGATGCCGGCGTCGGTGTCGGAATAAGAGTCGGTGGTGAACTTGGCGAGCGCGTCCTCGTAGCCCTGGGCGCCTGCGGGGGCGCCGGCCGCGAGCAGTAGGACGAACGCGAACAGCAAGGTAGCCAGGCGCTCGTGCCAGCACGGCATGTCGTTTAGGTCCCCGGTAAGTCCTGCCGGTAAGTCTTGGCAGTCAGTCTTGGCAGTGCGTGGGAGGGCGGCAGCAGCCCGCCGCCCTCCGGTCATGCGTGTGCAGTCGTCGTGCCAGCGTGACGCTGGGCTAGCTGCCGCACTTGTTGGTCTTGGTGTTGAAGTTGCCGCACTTCTTGCCGACCCAGTCGGCCACCAGGTCCTTGGAGCCGTCCAGCTCCTTCGACCATGCGTCGCCGGGTACTAGGCCGTCGGTCTTCCACACCACGTCGAACTGGCCGTCGGCCTTGATCTCGCCGATGAACACCGGCTTGGTGATGTGGTGGTTGGACAGCATCTCGCTGGTGCCACCGGTCAGGTTCGGCGACTTGATGCCGGGCAGTGCGTCGATGACCTTGTCAGGATCGGTCGACTTAACCTTCTCGACCGCCTTCACCCACATGTCGAAGCCGATGACGTGGGCTTCCATGGGATCGTTGGTGACGCGCTTGTCGTTCTTGGTGAAGGCCTTCCACTTGGTGATGAACTCCTTGTTGATCGGCGTGTCGATCGATTGAAAGTAGTTCCACGCTGCCAGGTGGCCGAGCAGAGG
Organism: Hyphomicrobiaceae bacterium; assembly: GCA_035762425.1. GTDB lineage: Bacteria > Pseudomonadota > Alphaproteobacteria > Rhizobiales > Hyphomicrobiaceae > AWTP1-13. The sequence goes on from DASTOW010000086.1 coordinate 1,169, forward strand.
CTTGGTATCGATGCCGGCGAGCTCTTCTTCGCCGACCGAGAAGGCGACGACGGGAATGTCCTTGGCGGCGATGCCCTGGTTGCCGAGCTCCTTGTAGAATGGCACGTTGGCGTCGCCGTTGATGGTCGACACGACCGCAGTTTTCTTGCCGGCCGAACCGAATTTCTTGATATCGGCCACGATCGTCTGCCAGTCGGAGTGACCGAATGGCGTGTAGTTGATCATGATGTCCTCGGCCTTCACGCCCTTGGACTTCAGATAGGCCTCTAGGATCTTGTTGGTGGTGCGCGGGTAGACGTAATCGGTGCCCGCCAGCACCCAGCGCATGGCCTTCTCTTCCTTCATGAGGTAGTCGACGGCCGGGATCGCCTGCTGGTTGGGAGCCGCGCCCGTGTAGAACACGTTGCGCTCGCTCTCCTCACCCTCGTACTGCACGGGGTAGAACAGGATGCTGTTCAGCTCCTTGAACACCGGCAGGACGGACTTGCGCGACACCGAGGTCCAGCAGCCAAACACCGCGGAAACCTTCTCCTTGGCGATCAGCTCGCGCGCCTTTTCGGCGAACAGGGGCCAGTTGGAGGCCGGGTCGACCACAACGGCTTCGAGCTTCTTGCCAAGCAGACCGCCCTTCTTGTTCTGTTCTTCGATCAGCATCAGCATAACGTCCTTCAGGGTCGTCTCGCTGATGGCCATGGTGCCGGAGAGGGAATGCAGGATTCCGACTTTAATGGTGTCTTGCGCCCGTGCCTCGTTGGCCGGCGACAAGTACGCGCACGCGGCCAACAGCGCCGCCGCTGCGGTTCGCAGGATCGTCCGTGTCATGGATAAACACACCTCTGTTAGAGTGCCTGAGGGCGGTCAACAGAAGCCCCCGCAACGATTAAGAGCAATCGTCGTGCCACGGGTGTCGCTACTTCTTAAGGCATTGTCTAAGAATGGATTTATTCGTCCTTGGTCGGACAGTTGTCATTTCTCACGCAGCGAATTGCTCAAAATTTTGGCAAGATGCACATTGCCCGCTCTTTGGGCAGTTATGGTTTGATCGGTTGCGCTCAGGAGCTCAAGCTGGCGTTCAGCACGCGCCGGCACAATCGCCGGTGTGCTTCGCCTCACGGCCGCACTTGGGGGAACGAGTCTAGCCGCGAGATGGAAGTGGATCCGCGGCGAATTTCTAGGGTGGCACCGGAGGACTGGCGCCACCCTAGCCCCGCGTTACACGCACGGATTTCGGTGCGTGTGACAGGCCAATCCTATAGAGGACTTGCGCACAAACTATGGCCGATCGGCTAGGTTTACCTAACCGTCAGGCTATGGCCAATGTTGACGTATGGGTTAGCTCGGCACCCCGCACCGGCTGGCTCATGGGGAGAGGATCGGCCAGGAGCTATCTGGTCGGTCTTCTCTTGCCGCTATACCGGGTTGCTCAGGGTTGCTTCGAATGAGGCGAGCCACGAACGCTACCCACGCTCACTAGTCTATCGCGACAGAGATAGCGTTGGCCGATCGGTTCATCGCCGGCGCGGCGATCGCTAGACTCGCGGCTCTAGCGCGATTTGGCGCGGCTATAGCCGCGCTTTGCCACCTTGGCGACGTCGTTGACCCCCTCCCCGACAGCACCCGCCGCGATGACCGCGTTCCCATTGACCTTTTCTGCTGGCAGTCCCTTTCTGCTCCTGATGCCAGCATTGATCTGCATCGCGCTGGGCGACGGGCGGCACAGCCGTTTGCCATTCATGTCCTGCTAGACAGACCGCGGTGGGCTAGATTGTGATCGTCACTGGCGGCTTGCGTAGGCAGCGGGACCGCTAGCGCCGCGGGCTCGCTTGTCCGGCTCCGTTGCCGGCGAGCCCATTTCCTGTCCCTGGTCCGGCCCCGTAGCCCGAGGTCCCAACCGGCTCGACGCCACGTATCGGATCGGCGCCCTGTTGACGAGGGCAATTGTCGCGCGGGTCCGGCGGCATCATCCGGCGGTGCGCGCACTTTGAGGATACATCGCTGCCGGATGCCTCTCCCTGTTTGCTCTGGGCGATTGCAGAACCTGCAGAACCACCCATAGACGCGAACAACGCAACTGCGAGGACTAGCCTGATCATGCGTCCACCTCCATTGTCGGACATGCGCAGCCAGTGCGTTCCCCGAACTCGGCAGTTTTGCGGCCGGCGTGCTCAATGGCGATCTAACGGGGCGCAGCGCAGCTGAGGTGGTCTCAGCAGCAGATTCGATCTGCGGCGCCTACAAAGTGCCCAGGGCCACGCAACGGCGCGCTAAAGCTGGGGCGGAGACTGCTTCCCAAGTGAGCTGAATGCGGTTCGCTCAATCGAGCGTCGGCATCGGAGGTCCCAGGGGAACGTGCAGCGTCTGGTCGAGTCCGCAGGCGGCGCAGCTCAGCGCATACCACTCTGCATAGGGCCGCACCGACCGGTCGATGATGACCAGCCCCTCCAGGTTGCATGCCGGGCACGCCACGGGCTGCGTGGGATCGCAGCGCCACGCGGCGATGCGTTGCAAGGCTGTGCGCTGTTGGGCGGCGGCGAGCGGCATGGCACTTGGTCCGGTTCAGTGCCCTGCGAAGGTCATCAGCACATGGCTCTTGATGCCCAGCGCGGCAAGTTGCTTGGTGCCGCCCAGGTCAGGCAAATCGATGATGAAACAGGCGCCGACGATCTCGCCGCCCGAGCGGCACACCAGCTTGGCCGCCGCTTCAGCCGTGCCGCCTGTGGCGATCAGGTCGTCGACGATCAGGATGAGCTCGCCGTGACGAACGGCGTCCTCGTGCATCTCGATGATGTCGACGCCGTACTCGAGCGTGTACTCCTGCCCGATCGTTTTCCAGGGCAGCTTGCCCTTCTTGCGGATCGGCACGAAGCCGCAGCCGAGCTTCTCGGCGATGGCGCCGCCCAG
>DASTOW010000087.1:0-26741 GCA_035762425.1 Hyphomicrobiaceae bacterium
CGTCCGCCACAGCATTCCCTTCGGCTTGTAGAAACGCCCCCGTCGCGTGATCAGGCGCGGCTCGATCTTGGCGATGGCCAAGTGCGCACGATCGTTCGCGTCGGCACATTGCGATCGATAGCGAACGCGCAGACAGCGCCGGCACCCGATCTTGCCCCGGCCAGCGAACATCACCCGTACGCGCCCACTGCAGCGTGGGCAGACCATCCAAACGCGACACCCGCCAACGTGCAGGGGGGTCGTCGTGAAGCGAATTGGAGCGAGGCCTGGCAGGCAGCCCAGGGGACCTTTGGTCTGCCCAGGGTCACTTTCCACGCCCTGCGGCACACCCATGCCTCTGCGCTGATCGCGGCCGGGCTGGACGTCGTGAAGATCAGCCGCCGGCTTGGCCACGCCGATCCCACAGTGACGCTCAGGACCTACGCGCACCTGTTCGACAAGGTGGATACCGCCGCTGCCTCTGCCATCGAAGCAGCATTGCGAACGAGGAGCGAACGGTGATATGGAGCGTCCGGTGCCAATCTTCCCATTCACGGGCGCTCGGCGACACGCTAAGCGCCTGATTTGTCTAGGAAGGCCGGCTTAGCTCAGCGGTAGAGCAGCGGTTTTGTAAACCGAAGGTCGGGGGTTCAATCCCCTCAGCCGGCACCACCAACACAAAGGGCCCGCAGCAGCGGACCCTCTGCGCCTCGCACGCAAGGCCTGGCTCAGTTGCCGCCGCCGCGGGCTTCGTCAGCTCTCCAATAGAACGCCTTGGCGTTGCTCGTGGAGTAGTCGTTGTCGTTCTCGTAGGCGGCGGCGATGCTGACCGTACCCGTCAGAACGGCGGCGGCCAGCAACAGGGTAATCAACCGGTTCATGACGTCTCTCCTCTGAGTGTGCCTTCTCGACGCCTCCAAGTTCAGAAGCGCGGCGCGCACCCTCAGACACCAACGTGTGCGGACGGTTCACCGTGACCGGGCGTTTTGCCTCAACTTGAGTCGACCAAAGCCCGCGTGATGACCGGTTGCCAGGATTGCCAAGGCTTTTACTGGCCGGCCTCGGGCAAGGCGTTCACGCGATCGCTCGGAATTGTGAGAATTACGCGATCGTTCTCGATCGTCGCCAAACCATCCGGGATCAGAACACGCCGGGTGCCAAAGCCCATCAACCTGCCGACCTCGCCGATCATCGAGCTTTCACCGCGATAGCGCCCGAGCGTCGTCACCTGGCCGATCATCATGCCATCCGAGGTGTAAATCGGCATGCCGATCACGGAGGTGTCGGTATGAGCCGTACCGCTTTGTGCGAGCGCAGCCGGCGTCCCGGTCAACACAAACAAGGCCAGCACGGCCATCATTCCACGTTTCATGGTGCTCTCCATGTTGTGCGATTCTTGAGGGGCTCGCCTGACAACGACTTGGTTGCCGGTTCGTTGCAATGCCCTCGAACAGGCCGCAACCACGGCGGAGCCGCAATCAGTAATGCCCCTCAGATTGGGTCGAGTGCATTACCGAGGTTGGCCTTCCGAGGTCTGGACGCTGCCCGAGCGGCCGGGCGGATTGGTATGGTCGGACAGGAACAGGAAGCCAATCGCGAACAGGAATAACACACCGAGAACGATCGGCAGCGACCGCCAGTTTTCCTCCTGGCGGCGCAGCAGCTCGCGGTGCTCTGGATCGTACAGGTCGCCCATACGGCCCTCCGAACAAGCGTTGCTTTGCAGGATAACGCTTGCCTAGACGAGCCAGTTCCTGGGGCAGCGATCAGCAGGCAGTAACAGGGTTAGCCCGCAGCGGCGAGCTTTTGGCGTAGGGCATCGAAGCGCGCGACCTGGTCGGGCAGCAGCTCGCGCTTGTCGTCGCGGCGCACGAAGATCTTGAACATCGCCTCGCCGGCACCATTGAAGAACTGCAGCGAGCGCGACGGCCGCCCCATGAATGGCCGGCTGACGAACGCGATGTGCGTGCAGTTCTCCGCCTTCAGGTGTCCGCCGATCGGGCTGTCGCCGTGCAGATTGAAGTAGCCGCGCGCGAAGCTGCCGGGCGGGATTTTGCCGGCGCACTCGAGCACGATGTCAGGCGTGTGCACGATGAACAGCACCTCGCCCCAGGCGGTGAGCTCGGCGAAGATCTGCTCAAACAGTGCGCCGGCCACCACCGAACGGTGCTCGGCCGGAAGCGCCCGCACCACCTCGAAGGTGCTCACCCCGTAGTCGCGGGCGATCTGCTCGAGAATGCCGTCCGCGCTCTGCGCCAGGCGCTCGGCGAGCAGCGGCTTCTTCAGCTCGACGACGTTGCTTTCAACCATGCTGCGTCTCCTCCAAGGCCCGGCCGGTCGTTTCACTCGGCTGCGTCGCGCTTCATCGAGCCGTCGGAGGTGACGGTCTGCAGCACGTGGAAGCCTTCAAACTCGGGATGGCCGAGCGTCAACGGCTTGGGCGCGGGGTTGCCGGCGCGGGCATGCGCCTTGCGGAAGGCGTCCGACTTGGTCCAGCCCTCGAAATCGGCATAGGAGCGCCAAACGGTGTGCGAGCAATAGAGCACATGGTCCTCGCGCTCAGGGCCCTTCAGCAAGTGAAATTCCACGAAGCCCGGCAGTTCGTGCAGGTAGCTCTCGCGCGAGAACCAGACGTTCTCGAAATCCTGCGCGGCGTCCTTGAGAACCTTGAACCTGTTCATCGCAATGTACATCGTGCTGTCTCCATAGACCCGTATCTGAGCTCTATCGGAAGCGTGCGGCAACAGCGTGTCCGATCGGGGGCTGCATTGCCCCATCAACACATAACCGCCGCGTTGTCGGCCCGGCACAGGCATGGGGCCAGATAAGGCCGTTTGTCGACTCTTTTCTTCAGGTTGCTCTCTGACAACGGACGCCGGCGGTCTCGACCGCCAGCGTCGTATGCCTTCGTCTCACTCGTGGCGGCCCAACGACTGCCATTGCATCAGAAGTGCGACTTGGCCGTGAACAGCACCGTGCGTCCCCGTCCAGAGTCGCTGCAGCCCGGGTGGTTGCTGCCGAAGCAGTTGCTCGCATTGGTGGGCGTGCCAACCGAGGGCAGCACTGGAATGGACACGGCCGGTGTATAGTCGAGATCGAGCAGGTTGGTCGCCATCACACCGAGCTCGACGTTGCTCGTCAGCTTGTAGGTGGTGAACAGATCGACCAGCGTGTACCCGGGCAGGAACCGCGAGCCATAGGGAAAGCCCTGGTTGAAGGGGCCCGCGTTGTTATCGCCAACATCGAAGTCCGAGTAGTAAGACACCCGCCCACCGATGGTCAGCTTCTGGTCGAATAGGCGCACACCGCCCGTGAGCACCAGTATGTGCTCGGGCAACGAGGTTGGCGCCCCCGTCCCGCTCGGCTGCGGAGGCAGGTCGCTGTCCGTGTAGGTGTAGCTGAAGCCCGCGAACACCTTGCCAGAGTCATACATTCCTTCCAGCTCGATACCCTGTACGTACGAGGTGCCGGCAACGTTGCGGAAGATGACATCCGTGAAGACGCTTGGCGGGCCGTTCGGCACGATCGTCGTGGTGGCAAAGCCTCTTATGTAGTCCTCGATACCCATCCGGTAGTAGGCAGCCTTCAAGCGGAAGACATCACCGCGTGTGAACAGGTTATCCTGCGTGATATTGGCTCCGAACTCCCAGCCCTTCTGGATCTCGGGCCGCAGATCAGGGTTGGGCAGGAAGCGCGGCACGAACGGACTTCCACCTGCTCCCGGGTGCTCGCCGCCAAACATTGTCTCGCTGATGGTGGGCGCCCTGAATGCCTCCGAGTACGTCACGTAAGGCTGCAGCCAGGGCAACGCCTGGGCCGCCAGCGTGAGCTTGGGGCTGAGACGCTCCCCCGAGCTGTCGAGCGGCAGCAGCGTTCCGCCGGCAATGGTACCGTTGGAGTCGTACATGCCCTCCAGGCTGAACGTGTCGTATCGCAATCCGGTGATCAGATCGAACATGCCGTACGAGTACTGTGTCTGCCAGAATGCGCCGCCGATCGTGGCCTCGCCCGACGGGTTGACGTTGCCACCGACCGCTGGGTTCAACCTGTTCGACGCGTCGACATCGTCATGGAAGTACTCGTAGCCGTAGGTCGACGCTACTTTGAGCGCCCCGAACCTGAACCGCGACGTGTTCGAGACATCAAAGCCGGTGCCGGCATCATTGATGATGCGACCATTGGTGCTGGCTGAGCCCGAGTAGTACTTCATCTCGACTTCGTTGGCGTAGGCGTTCAGCCTGAAATCCACCAGCGGATTGCCGATCGGCTTGTAGGCGTAGTTGGCCTGGTAGGTATTCGACTTGAGGCTCTGCAGCGCTGAGTTGGCCACGAATTCGTTGTCGTAGATGACGGCACCGAATTTCAAGCTCTGCTCGGCCGACAGCCTGATGTCCAGCTTGAACAGCCCCGACAGAGGATCCTGCCAAGTGTTCGGCACAGTGGTGCCGCTGCCGTTCTGGTAGTTGTCGGGCTCATGGTGGCTGATGGCGCCGGCAACGCCGATGCCGCCGGCCTTGACGCCAGCCGCCAGCATCTCGCTCCAACCCACCGCGTTGGTGCCGTAGCTGAGCGTGCTCATCACGCCCGTCGTATTGCCCGGCTTGACGATGTCGTCCACGCCCAGGGTACGCAGGTTGGCGGTGCCTACCAGCGCGCCCGCGCCGCCCGCAGTCGAGATGGCGCCGCGCATGATGTCGACGCCCACCAGCAAGGCGGGGTCGACATAGGCGAAGCCCTTGGCCTCGTGCCCCGTGAAGCGAAAGTTCTGACGTACCCCATCGATCATCATGTTGACGCGGCCTGAGCCTTCAAGGCCGCGGATGTTCACAGCAATGCCGGGGTTCTGCGGATTATCTGTCGTGGATGTGCCCGGCATGGAGCGCAGCACATCGCCGGTGTCGAGCTGGCCAAAGGTCTCGAGGTCGCTCCGGGTCGCCGTGCTGACCGCCGCCGGCGTGGTGTAGACCGCGTCCTTCTGCGCCTTTTCCTTGACCGCCTGGGTCTCAACCTGCTGCACAGGCTCGGCAGGCTGCTGCGCAGCAGCCTTCGGCGCGCCCTTGGCCGTGCCCTTCTTCTTCGCCGCGCCTTTGCCCTCGACGGTCACCTGCGGCAGGGTCTGCGTACTCTGCGCAATCGCTTGTGCGGTTAGTACCAGCGAAGCCGCCGTACAGCCCCCCAGCAGCAAAGCTTTCCTGATGCGATGCGATCCGTTGCCCGCGCCGACGCTTCGCGCATCATGCTTGGCAACGCTGCCCTGCGAGCAGCGGACGTTACGCTCGTACATACCCCAGCCCCTGATCCAAACGCCTACTCAACGATTGGCTGGCTGGCTGGGGAGCAGATCACCCCCGGGCGGGCTCGCTCAGGCGCATGCGCGCCGTCCACTCCTTTTCCGCAAAGGAGCCTTGCAAAGGCTATTTTTGTTGACTAGTTGAGTCAACAAACAGAAACCATTCGCGACACGCACCGTAGCGTCGGAGCCACACTGAAGGGGACCGTGTGCTGATGATGAGCCGTGATGAAGCGGAGCAGTCGATGCCTGGGCATGTACCGGCCGTGACGAGGATGCGCCGCCTGAAAGTCAGCGAGTTGCTGGCCGGCGAGCGCGAGGTGATCCTGGAGCACGACGGCCAGGACTATCGCCTGCGCATCACCGCCAACGGCAAGCTCATCCTGACCAAGTGAGCCCAAGGGTGATGATCGAGAAATTCGCCGCAATTGGCGGCATGGTTCGCCGACAACGCTTCGATCACACCGGCACGTGCATGGTTCCAGTGTCCTTTATGACCGCGAGGTTCGCCGGGGACGCTGGCGCTGAGGCTTGGCGAACCCAAGAACCGGGACACTAGCACATGCGTATTGAGCGCCTGTTTCGGGGTGTGGCCGCCGCGTTCCTTTGCCTGCTCGCGGCCGCCAGCCAGATCATCATCTCTGCCGCTGCCGCTGCCGACGTCACGCTGACCGATGCCGGCGGGCGCACCGTGCAGATTAGCGATGCCTCGCGCATCCTTTCGGTCGGCGGCGACATCACTGAGATCATCTACGCGCTGGGCGCGGACGCCCGCCTGGTCGGCGTCGATTCCACCAGCCAGTTTCCAGCCAAGGCTCTCAAGGACAAGGCCAACGTCGGCTACATGCGCGCGCTCTCGATCGAGGGCGTAATTTCAGTCGGCGCCACGCTGATCCTCGCATCCGAGCGCGCCGGTCCGCCGGAAGTGGTCAAAACCCTCAAGACCACCAGCGTCCCCTATGTCGAGATTCCCGACCAGTATTCCCCGCAAGGCATTGCCGCCAAGGTGCGGCTTGTTGCGCGCGCCATCGGTGCCGAGGCGGAAGGCGAACAGGTCGTGCGCCAGGTAGAGGCCGACTTCAAGGCTCTGGCCGACGGCGTCAAGCGCATCAAGCAACCGGCGAAGGTCTTGTTCGTGCTGGCCGCGCAGAACGGCCGCGCCACCGTTGGCGGTCAGGGCACCAGCGCACACGCCATCCTGGAGCTGGCCGGAGCGACCAATACGGCGGCCGCGGTGGCCGGCTTCAAGCCGCTCACCGACGAGGCGATCATCGAACTTGCCCCGGAGGTAATCATCACCATGCGCCGCAGCAGTGGCAACGACGGCCATGACACGAACCAGCTCCTCACCATGAAGGGTGTGCAGTCAACGCCTGCCGGAGCCGCCAACCGCCTCGTCGTGATGGATGGACTGTACCTCTTGAGCTTCGGCCCGCGCGCACCGCGCGCTGCTCTCGACCTGATGCGGCAGATCTATCCTGAACTCGGCGGCGAGCCAGCCGGGTCGCACACGGGCGCCACGAAATGACGGCCGCTGTGCCCATCGCTGCGCGTGCACGCGAGGGGGGGCGCCTGGCGAGCCCGCACGCTCTCGTCGCCGTCTCCGCTCTGGCGCTGCTGGTCGCAGCCTTCCTGTCCGTGTCCATAGGACCGACCGGCATCACGCTGGCCTCGCTGCCGCGTGTGTTGGCCGCCATCGCCAGCGGACAGCACGACGCCGCGACCGCGCGCGAGCAGCTGGTGCTGCTCGACATCCGCCTGCCCCGCCTGCTGCTGGGCGCGTTCGTGGGAGCGGCGCTGGCCGTGTCCGGCGCCATGATGCAGGGCATGTTCCGCAATCCGCTGGCCGATCCCGCGCTGATCGGTGTGTCGTCCGGCGCCGCTCTCGCGGCCGTCGCCACTATCGCGCTCGGCAACGGGCTCGCCGGGCCGGTCACCAAGGCGTTCGGCGTCTATGCCCTGCCCTTCGCGGCCTTCCTCGGCGGCGTGTCCACTACGCTGGTGTTGGTGCTCATGGTCGGCCGCTCGGGCCAGCTTTCGGTCTCCACCTTGTTGCTGGCGGGCGTCGCCGTCGGTGCGCTGAGCGGTGCGCTGACCGGCCTTATCTCCTATGCCAGCGACGACCGCGAGCTGCGCGACCTCACCTTGTGGATGCTGGGCAGCCTGTCCGGCGCCAGCTGGCCGAAGGTGCTGGCGGTGCTGCCGTTTGCGCTGTTGATTGCATTGGCACTGCCGGGTTTGGTGCGTGCTTTGAATGGCCTGCTGCTGGGCGAGGCCGAGGCGTTCCACCTTGGCATCGACGTCGACAGGGCCAAGCGCATCATCGTCTTGGTCACGGCCGCCGCCGTCGGGGCGGCGGTGGCCGTGGCCGGCGTGGTCGGCTTCGTCGGCATCGTCATTCCGCACCTGATCCGGCTGGTGGCAGGGCCAGACCACCGCGTGGTGCTGCCGGGCAGCGCCTTGCTGGGGGCGACACTTGTTCTATTGGCGGATCTCCTTGCACGCATGCTGCTGCGGCCGGCCGAATTGCCGCTAGGCGTGGTGATGGCGCTGATCGGCGCACCAGTGTTTCTGCACATGGTGGTCAAGCGCGGCGTAGGTGGAGGCTGACGCATGCTCGAAGCGCGCCACCTCACGTACACAACGGGCTCCAGCACGCTGCTGCGCGCCGTCGATGTCGGCGTGCGGCCGGGTCGCATCCTGGTGCTGATCGGCCCCAATGGCGCAGGCAAGTCTACGTTGCTGCGGCTGCTCTCGGGCGATCTCAAACCGACCCAGGGCCAGGTCCTGCTCGACGGCCGCCCGCTTGGTGCCTTTGCACCATCGGAGCTGGCGCGGCGCCGGGCGGTGGTGCCGCAAGCAAGTGCGCTGAGCTTCCCGTTCACGGTGCTCGAAGTAACGATGCTCGGCGTCACCGTACCAGGCTTCGGCCTTTCCGATGCAGAGGCCGGCAAGGCCGCGCTCGACGCCCTCGCCAGCCTGGACATGACCGATCTCAAGGACCGTTCCTACCTGCACCTGTCCGGGGGCGAGCGCCAGCGCGTGCATATTGCCCGCGCCCTGTGTCAGCTGGCCATGCCCGCCTGGCGCAGCGGACAAACGCGCTGCTTCCTGCTCGACGAACCTACCGCCAGCCTCGACCTCGCGCATCAGACCCAGGTGCTGGCCGCCCTGCGCCGACAGGCTGACGCCGGCCATGCTGTGCTGGCCGTGCTGCACGACCTTAACCTGGCTGCAGCACTGGCCGACGACATTGTGTTGCTCGCCCGCTCCGAGGTGGTGGCAGCCGGATCCGCGCAGGAGGTGCTGCGCGACGACCTGCTGTCATCTGCCTACGGCTGCCCCGTGCGCACCAATCAGACGCCCCAGGGCGACCGCCCGTTCGTGCTCCCCCCGGCCGTGTTTGCGACCCATGTCGCCCGGCCCGCCCGCAGCCTCGCCAACGGCGGAGGGGCGCATGTGTTGGCAAATTAGGCCGAGATATCAATTGCGATTTACATTGGAGGAATTCTAATGTGGGATAAGATAAGCGTACCGACACCGGCGGAGCGATAGCAGCAATGCGCCTGACCAAATCCACCAGCCATGCGATCCGCATCCTGCTCGAATGCGCCGGCGCCGACGACACGCTGGTCAAGGTTGCCGTACTGTCCGAGCGTCTCGACATCACGCAGCAAAACATCTTCAAGATCGTGAACCTGCTCGCCAGGGCCGGCCTTCTCGAGGCCGTGCGCGGCCGCAACGGCGGCGTGAAACTCGCCCGTCCGGCGAACGAGATTCGTATCGGCGACGTGGTTCGCGCCAGCGAAGTCACGCGCGTGGAGATCGAGGACGACGAGGACAAGCGCCAGCACGGACGCGGCCACGGCGTCAACCAGATCCTGGACAATGCACTCGGCGCCTTCATCGACGTGCTCGACCAGCATACCTTGGCCGACATGGCTAAGGGCCACCGCATCTCAGTTGGCTCGCCGAGACGCAAGGTGCGCGGCCGCGCCAAGCCAGTGGCGGGCACTCCTCCGCGCGTCCGCCGGGCTCTGCACGAGAGCAACTAGCCGCGACCAGACGACGCGCGCAGGATACCGACGGCGCATTTGACGCCGCGCGTTACTTTGATGAGTTCTAAAGTGTCCACAAATACTTGACAGCGGCGGGCGCCGCGAGAAATGTGGACCCTGTGCCTCAACAAAAGTTGCTGGCGCAGTCCCCGGCGCAGTCCGATGTCGGGGCCGATGTCGGGGCCTTGAACCCCAACTATTGGTGCAGGCTTATGAACGTATCGGCGATCTGCTACCGCGCGCACGCGCGGCACATTCCATCCAGGGCGTGTCCGCTGAGCATTGAGCGGGGCGCGGCATGACCGAGCCTGCTTTCGCCGGACCGGAACGGCTGGTCGGTCTTGGCTTCCGCTACTGGCTCGCAGGCTACCGTACCGGCGAGATCGGTTGTTGGGAAAAAGCCTGGCGGGCCTACGCAGACGTCATGGGTCCGGCCTCGGCCAAGCACGCGTTGAGCGACCTCTCCAACTGGGTGCGCGCCGTCAACCTGCATGCGCAGCGCCCACTCGAGACCCCGGCGGTCGATTGCGACGGTTTCTGCCGCGACGAGTGCGTGGCCATCGCCATGATCGCAGCCTGCCAGCACAATGCCTGCCCGGCCATGCGCGCCTGTGCCTTCTCGCTGCTCGGCTGCTCGATGATCGACGAGGTCGTGCAGGGCGCCGAGAGCTTTGCCGCTACCATGCGCGGCGCCGACCAGATCCTGCTACCGTCCTATATGCATGGCGCCTCGCTGCTTGCCATGCGTCCGGCCACCCCCATCTCACAATGATCGGCGCCCGAGCTTCCACCGGAACACCAGCATGATCGTCTGCTCTTGCGCGCTTATCACTGACCAGGACATCGAGGAGGCTCTCGTCGAGATCCTAAGCCTGCCCGATGCGCCGCTGCCTACCCCGGGCGTCGTCTATCAGCACCTCGCCAAGAAGATGGTGTGCTGCGGTTGCGCACCGCTGGCGGTCAGCACGATCTACGAGAAGATCGATCAGCTGGCCGAGCGCGGCGTGGTGTGTCCCTATGCCTGCGCCTGCGCGCAAGGCCGCCTGCTCAAGGGCGCCCGTGCGCCAGCGCAGCGGCTGATCGCACGGCGACCGATTGAGCCGCGTCGCATGGCGCAGCCGACGCCCCAGTCGGCCACTCCCGAGCTGGAGAGCGCCTAGCTTTCCGTGTGTATCCCCGCTGCATGGCCTCTTCCCTGCTGGCCCGCCGCAGGCAAGTAGCGTAGGAAGCGGTAATCAGGTACGGCGCCCTCACCGAGGGGCGCCGCTTTGTTGCATGCCTGATACCGAACCCAGTCGACACGCCAGGCACGGAGAGGCGCCATGAAGGGTAAAAAAGAGGTCATCGACATCCTGAACGAAGCCCTGAAGCTCGAGCTTGGCGCCGTCAACCAATATTGGGTTCACTATCGCCTGCTCGAGAACTGGGGCTACACCAAGCTCGCCAAAAAGGAGCGCGCCGAGTCCATCGAGGAGATGCATCACGCTGACAAGCTGGTGGTGCGCATCATTTTCCTAGAGGGGTTTCCCAACCTGCAGCACGTCGCCCCACTGATGGTCGGCCAGTCCGTCAAGGAAGTGCTGGAGTGCGATCTGAAAGGCGAGCATATCGCGCGCGACCTCTACATGAAGGGACGCGAGCTGTGCCGCAAGCACGAGGACTATGTGTCGATGATGCTGTTTGAGGAATTGCTCAAGGACGAGGAAGGCCACATCGATTTCCTTGAGACGCAGCTCGATCTGCTCGACAAGATCGGCGCCCAGAACTACGGGCAGCTGCAGGCCGACGCGGCCAATGAATCGGGCGAGCACCACTGAACTGAAGGTCCGACGGCTGCGTGATGCGTCGTCGGTCACCTCGGGTTCATGGCCGGGGTCGCCCTGGCCTTCTTTCTGCCTGCCGCCTCGACCTGGTGGTGGCCACGGTCAGCACGGCCCGGCCAGCACCCCCTCGATGGAGGTGCTGCAACGCAGCTTTGCCCAGCCCTCCTTCGCGCCGGCTGCCCCGACAACCCCGCCACGCGGGACAAGCTCGCCCTCGGACAGCGTTCTGTTCGAGGACAAGCGACTGTGGTGACTGGCACCGTCTCGTGCTCGTCGTGCCACGACCCCAAGCGCCATGCACGGACGGCGAGGACATCGGCCGCGGCGTATCAGACCGCCCGCTCGCACGCCGCACGTCATCGCTTTGCAAGGTCGCTTGGGTCCCGTGCCTGATGTGGGACGAGCGCGCCTCGAGCCTGGGGGAGCAGATCCGTCTGCCACTCACGCATCGCGACGCGATGGGAGCCACCTGTCAGCATGCCGTCGAGCGACTGTCTGCCGATGACGACATGGGCGCCTTCGCCGGCACCTTCCGCGGCTCGCCCGGCATCACGTCCGAGACCATCGCTAAGGCGCTCGCCGTCTTCGAGTGCTCGCTGCCGTCGGCGCCGACCCGTTTCGACCGCTGGATCGCCGGTGAGGCGTCAGCCCTCTCGCAGAGCGAGCAGAACGGCTTTGCCATCTTCACGGGCCGGTGCCGAAAGCGACGATTGGCGTCGGCTTCCCCGTCGCCGGCGTCTACGAGGCGTTCTGCGGCATCCATCCCTGCATGCGCCCAAGCATCGAGGTGCAGTGATCGCGGCGCATGCGCGGACTGTTGGATGGGCCGTGGCACGTTCATCACACAATTGTGTTTGGCCGCAGGATAGTCACCATTGGTGATCATGGTGTGGTCGCGGCCAAGGTGCGGGCTCCTGGCAAGATTCAATGCGAACCGAGGAGCGGAGCATGCGCATCGTGTGCGCCATTTTGGCCTTACTTTTCCTAGCGTCGTTCGATCCCGTCGCCGCCAGGGAGTTGAAGATCTCCCACCAGTGGCCCGCCGAAGCCGACGCGCGCGACCGCGCGGCGCGCATCTTCGTCAAAGAGGTGCTGGCGCGCGCGCCCGGCATTTCGTTCCAGATCTACCCGCAGCTGGCGCTGAAGATGAAGGCCGAGGAGCAGTTCGCTGCGCTGCAGTCGGGAGCCGTGGACTTGAGCGTGTATCCGCTGCCTTATGCGGTCAAGCAGGTGCCGGAGTTCTCGCTGGCAGTCCTGCCCTGTCTCTATCCGAGCCTCGATGTCGTGCGCGGCATCAAAGGCACGCAGGTCGCACACCGGCTGCAGGACATTGCCAATGCGCGTGGCGTGCACATCTTGGGGTGGTGGTGGGTACCAGGCGGCTTCGTCACCCGCGATCGCGAAATTGCCGGACCCAACTCCGTCAAGGGCCTGCGCCTGCGCGGCGGCGATCCGATGTTCGATCTCATGCTCAAGGAGGCCGGCGCCACTCCAGTCGAGCTTACCTCGAACGAAATCTATGCGGCCATGAAGGCCGGCACCTTGGACGGTGCGCTGACGTCCTATGAGACCTTCGTGTCAACCAAGATCTACGAGCAAGGCAGGTATTTCACCGCCGGCAGCCCCGGAATCTGGATGTTCGCCACGCCGCTGCTGATCTCAAAGTCGGTGTGGGACAGTTTATCGGAAATCGAGCAAGAGGCGTTCGAGGCAGCGGCGGCAATTTCCGAGGAATACTTCGCAGCTACTCAGCTCGCGGCTGAAGCCAGGTTCATAGAGACGTTCAAGAAAGCGGGCGCCAAGTATCACAAGTTCACGCATGATGAGTACCTTGCCTGGCTGCAGCTGGCGCAAAGGACAGCCTGGAAGGAATACATCAAAATAAGTCCAGCAACTGGGGGCATGCTGCGCGAGGTCGTGCAGACCATCCTGCTCAACAGCAAGTCTCGCTAGAGGCCCGTGTCAAAATTTGCGGCCCTCTTGCCGCACTGGGGTCGCGGCAATCCGGAGACTGAAGGACACCAGCGGTCGAACAATGTGGAAGCCGCGCATGCAGGTTAGCACCTGCGCGGCATCGCGCCGGCCGCTGCCAAGCACATGACCCCTTGCGGCGGCCGGCCGATGCAATAGGCTAACGGTCAACGATCAAGAAATTCGGGAGGGAACTATGTCTTTTCGTCGCCGGCTCGGCGCGCTCGCCGTTGCGTTGGCATTCGCCGTCCTGCCATCGGCGGCCTCCGCACAAGGCTTCTCCAGGCCCGTCCGGATCATCGTGCCGTTCGCACCTGGCGGCACCAGCGACATCCTCGCCCGCCTGATCGGCCCCAAGCTGCAGGAGGCAGTGGGCCAGCCAGTTGTGGTCGAGAACAAGACGGGTGCCGGCGGAAACATTGGCGCCGATTTCGTCGCCAAGGCCGACAAGGACGGCCACACGCTGCTGCTGCTCGATGTCAGCACGTTGGCGATCTCGCCTAGTCTGCTCACCAGCATGACTTACAATCCGACCAAGGATCTGGCGCCGGTTGGCATGATCTCGTTCGCCCCCTATGTGCTGGCCGTGCACCCGAGTGTGCCTGTCAAGACGGTGGATGAGCTGGTGGCGCATGCCAAAGCCAATCCGGGCAAGATACCGTTCGGCAATGCCGGTATCGGCGTTGCCAATCATATCTCGGCGGTGCAGCTCGAAAAGACCTGGGGCGTGAGCTTCAAGCACGTGCCCTACCGGGGCGGCGCCGACGCCATCAAGGGTACGGTCGCGGGCGAAAGCCAGGTCATCCTCAACGGTGCGACGGCCACCGCCTCGTTTGTCGCCCAGGGGCAGTTGAAGGGTCTCGCCGTGTCGGGCGACCGGCGCGTGGCCAGCGTCAAGGACCTGCCCACCTTCAAGGAGCTCAACGTTACTCCGCTCGACGTGGGCTCATGGCAAGGGCTGCTCACGACGGCTGGCACGCCGGCCGCCCTGGTGGAGCGCCTCAACGCTGAGCTCAACAAGATCCTAGCCATGCCCGACATCGCCAAGCGCATCGAGGACCTGGGCGGCGAGGTCAAGGCCGGCCCGTCCACAGCGCTGGCCCAGTGGATTGAGGCCAACACGGCGAGTTACGCGGCCATCATCCAGGCAGCCGGCATCAAGGTGCAGTAGCCGAGCGGAGGCTGCCGTGTTGCGCCGCGTCGACGTCAAGGACCTGGCATTCGGCCTGTTCCTGATCGCGCTCGCGGTGGTGGCATTCCTCTCCACGCGCACGCTCAGTGTCGGCACCGCGGCCGACATGGGCCCGGGTTTCGTGCCGCGTACCTTGGCCTGGATCATCCTGGCCTTTGGCGTTGCGATCTGTGTGAGCAGCCTGCTTAAGGCACCGGTGCCCTGGCCCGAGGTGGCATGGCGGCCGCTAGCTGCGGTCCTGGCCTCCATTGCGCTATTCGCCGTGCTGTTCTCGCACCTCGGCTTGAACGTTGCCTGCGTTGGCGCCGTGCTGGTCGCCGGCACCGCGACGAAGCCCGTGCCCTGGCGCCAGCTGCTGCTGTTCGGTCCTGTGCTGGCCGCGTTCTCGGCCGTGCTGTTTGTGAAGGGCCTGGGCCTGCCGTTCAAGCTGTGGCCGTCGTTCCTGGCCCAGTATTGGCCCCAGCTTGGCGCCTGGTGAGGACTATCAGGTGGAGCTGCTCGACAACCTGGCTCTGGGCCTCGCGACGGCGGCAAGCTGGCAGAACCTGCTGTTCTGTCTTGCCGGAGTGATGATCGGCACGCTGGTCGGCGTGCTGCCCGGCATCTCGCCGCTGACCACGGTGGCGATGCTGCTTCCCTTTACCTTCGGCCTGCCGCCGGCCTCGGCCATGATCATGCTGGCCGGCATCTTCTATGGCGCGCAGTACGGCAGCTCGACCGCCGCCATCCTGGTCAACGTTCCGGGCGAGACGTCCTCCATCGTCACCTGCATCGACGGCTACCAGATGGCGCGCCAGGGCCGCGCCGGCTCTGCACTGGCCATCGCGGCCATCGCCTCGTTCCTTGCCGGCACGGTGGCAACCTTGGCCATTGCGCTCATGAGCCTGCCGCTTGCCGCCCTCGCCCTCAAGTTCACCGCGGTCGAGACCGTGAGCCTCGTTATCCTCGGGCTACTGGGGGCGGTGGTGCTGGCGCACGGCTCGCCCACCAAGGCCATCGCCATGATCATCGTTGGCGTCCTCGTCGGTCTGGTGGGCGTGGATGTCAATTCCGGCGCGCCGCGCATGACCTTCGGCATCCCCGACATCACCGACGGCATCAGCTTCGTGCCGATTGCCATCGGCCTGTTCGGCATCGCCGAGATGATCCGCAATCTCGAGCAACCGCAGGATCGCCAGTTGGCCGGCGTGCGCATCGCCAACCTGCTGCCGACCCGGGCCGAGATGATCGCCGCCTTTCCGGCCATGCTGCGCGGCACGGCGGTCGGCTGTCTGCTCGGTGTGCTGCCCGGAGGCGGCGCGGCGCTGCCTCCGTTCTCGGCTTATGCCTTGGAGAAGAAGATCGCCGCCGATCCCTCGAGGTTCGGCAAGGGCGCCATCGAGGGCGTCGCCTCGCCGGAGGCTGCCAACAACGCCGGTGCGCAGACCAGCTTTGTGCCCATGCTGACGCTTGGTCTGCCCACCAACCCGCTGATGGCGCTGATGATCGGCGCCCTCATGATCCAGGGCATCCAGCCTGGCCCGCAGGTGATGACCAAGCAGCCAGACCTGTTCTGGGGCGTGATCGCCTCCATGTGGATCGGCAATCTGATGCTGGTCATCATCAACCTACCGCTGATCGGCATCTGGGTGTCGCTGCTGCGCGTGCCCTATGCGCTGCTGTTTCCGGCCATCGTCGTGTTCTGCGGCATCGGCGCCTACAGCATTAACAGCAGCCTGTTCGATGTGTGGCTGATGCTTGGCTTTGGCGCGCTCGGCTATTTCTTCCTTAAGGTCGGTGTGGAGCCCGCGCCGTTCGTGCTGGGCTTCGTGCTCGGGCCTATGCTGGAGGAGAATTTCCGTCGTGCCATGCTGATCGCCTCGGGTGACCTCATGGTGTTCATCGCGCGCCCGATCAGCGCATTCTTGCTGGCGTGCTCGGCAGCCCTGCTCGCTGCCCTGCTGTTTCCCGAAATCCGCCGCCGGCGCGAGGCATTGCAAGACTGACATACGGCCAAACTCTGGTGCCTCACCGCAACAGGTGGCAACCTTTCGTGCCGCTGTCATGATCCCAGGCACCTCGCGCTGCTACCGCCTCCACAGGTGCATTGTGGAGACTGCCGATGACATCGAATGTGCGGGGCAAGCTGCGGCTTTTGACCAGCGCAGCAGCTGGCGTTGCCGCCTACATCGGCCTGCTGGCTGATGCGCGCCCATCCCTGGCGGAGACGCAGATCAGCGTCTACGGCGGCGCCAACAGCAACTTCAGCAGTCGCGGCACACTCGCGTCCGGCGCCACCGTCGACAGCCGCGACTTCGACTGGGAGGGCAAGCCGTTCCAGATGCCGCCGTACTGGGGCGCGACGATCACGCATTGGTGGAACCGCGGCGCCAGCTGGGGCCTGGCGATCGACTACGAGCACACCAAGGCCTACGCCGACGTCGATTTCGCCAGCGATCCGGTCTATCGCCATCTTGAGTTCACGGACGGCAACAACCTGCTGTTCCTCAACCTGATGTACCGGTTCAATCCCGTGCTCGACGGCAAGCTGACGCCGTTCGTGGGCATCGGCGCCGGCATCGCCATTCCGCACGTCGAAGTGAAGCTCAAGAACGGTGCTCCAGACACCTGGGAGTACCAGTTCGCCGGCGGCGCCGGGCAGGTGCTGGCGGGCCTAGAATACAATCTGAACGAGTCCTGGTCGGTGTTTGCCGCGGGCAAGCTCAGCTATTCGCATCTGGCAACCGAGCTGGAAGGCGGCGGGCACTTCAAGACCCACCTGTGGTCGCCGCAAATCGCTATCGGCCTCAGCTACCGCTTCGGCAACTGATGTGACCTGTCATGCCGGCCTGAGCGCAGCTCAGAACCGGGACCCAGTCTAGAAATCTGCGTCCTCCTCGCCGGTAAGGCGCTTCTGGTGGCGAAGGTGCTGCCAGATCGCGAGCGCAATCGACAGCGCCGCGGCGGCCAGCAGGCCGCCGGAAATCGGCCGGGTAACGAACAGCCAGAGATTGCTGTCCGTCATGATCGAGCGGATCAGGTTTAGCTCGATCTGGTCGCCCAGGATCAGCCCAAGGATCAAGGGCGCCAGCGGGAAGCCCGCCTTTACCAGCACATAGCCGAATACGCCGAACATCAGCAGTACGTACACGCTCTGCATGGTGTTGTTCAGCGCATAGGCCCCGATCACGCACAGCACTAGCACAATCGGCGCCAGCACCGACAGACGCACACTGGTGACGCGCAGCATCAGTGGCATGAAGGCGATGCAGATCAGCAGCATCAGCGGATGCGCCAGGATGTAGGCCGCGTAGATGCCGTAGGACAGGCTGGGGTTCTGCGAGATGAACAAGGGCCCTGACTGGATACCGTGGATGGTCATGGCGCCCAGCATGACGGCCGTCACCGCGTCGCCTGGGATGCCGAACGCCATGATAGTCATCAGCGAGCCCGACACGTTGGCGTTGTTGGAGGCTTCCGACGCGATAATGCCCTCGGGATGTCCCTTGCCGAACTTGTCAGGCGTCTTGGAGAACTTCTTGGCCTGATCGTACGCCATCACACTCGAAGCACTCCCGCCGATTGCCGGCAGAATACCGATAATCAGACCGACGATGGTGGCCCACGCTAGCAGGAAAGGCTGGCGGATGATCTCCCAGTTGACCTTGAGATGCGAGAAGCGCTCGAACTGCACGCGCCCGACAGACAGGCCGGCCCGGTTGGGATCGCGCATCCTTTCGATGTCGGTCATGATCTGGGCAAAGGCGAAAATGCCGATCAGCACCGGCAGGAAGGGAAAGCCGCCGCCGATGAACTCGGAGCCGAACGTGAAGCGCGGCACGCTGGCGATCGGGTCGGTGCCGACCACCGTGACGAACAGCCCGATCGCCGTTGACATCAGGCCTTTCACAAGCGAGGCCTCGGTCAGGCCTGCCACCATGGCCATAGCCAGCACGAACAGCGAGAAGTACTCCCACGGCCCGAACTCGAGCGCGATGGCCGCCAACGGTCCGGTCAGGAACACGAGACATAAGGCACCCAGCAGGCCGCCCCACACCGATGCCCACACGCCAAGCCAGATGGCGCGTCCGGGCTCACCGTTGCGCGCCATCGGAAAGCCGTCGAAGGTGGTGGCAATGGACGCCGGGGAGCCGGGAATGCCAAGCAGGCAGCAAGTGATCAGTCCGCCGGTCGAGCCGCCCACGTAGACGCCGGTCATAGCGGCGAGACCCGCCAGGGGATCCAGCCCGTAGGTGAAGGGCAGGATGACGATCACCGTCATGGTGATGGTCACGCCGGGCAGCGATCCGCCGATCACACCGGCGAACGTGCCGGCCATCAGCGGCACCATGTACTTCCAATGCAGGATCGCGACGATGGCGTTGGCGAGTAGCTCCAGCATGCTCACCATCCCGTCCAGACGCCGCGTGGCAGCAGGACCAGCAGGTAGTTGTTGAACACCACGTAGGTCACCGCCGAGGTGCCGACCGCAATCGCCGCCATCTGCAGCCAGGCCCGAAGTGTGCGCGGCAATTCCAGGATCACCTGGAAGGCCGTCACAAACAGCACTGTGGCGATGCGAAAGCCGATCAACGGCAACAACGCGATGTAAATCGCCACGGCCGCGAACGCGGCCGCCACCAATCCGTAGGCACGAGGCACAGTCGGCGTCGCATCAGCGACGGGGGCCGCTGCAGGCTGGCGTTGTGCGCGGATGTCCTGCAGAAGCAGCAGGCCGCTCGTCAGCGCCATGAACACCAGTACGATGGTTGGATAGAAGCCGGGCCCCACGGGCACGATCGGCAGTTTCGGCAGGCCCAGCGCGTGCGGCAGCAGCAACAGGCTGACCGCGAGGCCGATCAGCCCCGCGATCCCGTCCCGTCCCAACCTCATTTCTTGATCAGCCCGAGGTCGGTCATGATCGCCTTGTTCTCGGCGTCAATCTTGTCGAGGAAGGCCGCATAGCCCTTTTCGTCCAAGAAGGCGACGCGGGTGCCCTGCTTCTTCATGGCGTCTTGGAATTCGGCTTCCGAGGTTGCCTTCTGGCAGGCTTCGGCCAGCTTGGCGCGCACCGGCGCCGGCGTACCCTTCGGCACCATCAGGCCGCGCACCACCTCGTAGACGATATTCATGCCGAGCTCCTTCAGCGTCGGCACGCTCGGCATGTCCGGATTGCGCTGCTCGCTCGCGATGGCGATGAACTTGAGCTGCCCGGCTTCCACCTTGCCCTTCTGCGTCAGGTTCGAGTCGGTCAGATCGACATGGCCGCCGAGGATGGCATTCATGCGCGGGGCCAGGCCGTCATAGGAGACGTACTTGAACTTGATGCCAGCTGCCTTCTCGACCGAGGCGGGGAAGATATGGCTGGTCGAGCCCAAGGTTGCACCGACAGAGATTTCGCCCGGCCGTTTCTTGGCATCTTCCACCAGGCCCTTCCAATCGGCCCATGGCGTCTTGGGGCTGGCCGTGAGCACCGAGGGGGTCGCCGCCACCAGGCAGATGGGCTCAAAGTCCTTGTAGGTGATGTCGGTCAGCCCGGCGTAATGCACGAGGTGGATGTAGTCGTGCACGGCATAGACGGTGTAGCCGTCCGGCGGCGAACTCTTGGCCTCGCGCGCACCTACCGTACCAGAGGCGCCGCCGACGTTGGCGATCACGATGGTCTGTCCAAGATGCTTCTGCAGCACGGGCGCCAGCGGACGAAAAATATTGTCCGTGTCGCCGCCGGCTGCCCACGGCACGATCATCTTGATCGGCCGGTCCGGGTACTGGGCGCGCGCCGGAGCGGCGACGCCCGCCGCGCAAATGGCAGCCACCAAAGCTGCGATGAGCTTCTTCACGATAACTCCTCCCTTGGCTTGCGTGCCGATTTGATCGTTGGTTGGACGCGACACTATCGCACCGCCTTTCCCAATGGCAATCGGCCTCGAACCTTGCGGCGGCATACCGACGTTGCGAGGGCACAGGCAGCAAGCATAAACTCCGGATCGAGCGTTTTGGAGCAATGGCGTGCCCACAACCGACCTGCACGGACTTACGCTTTCGACGACCTCACCCGTTGCGGCGCAGGCGCTGAACCATGCCTTGCTCGGTTACCTGCAATATCGCGCGGACGGCCCGCGCCGACTTGCACCCTTGCTCGCGGCCGATCCCGACTTCGGCCTCGCCCACGTTCTCAAGGGCTACTTCCAGATGCTGGGCTTCAACGCCGCGAACCTGCCCGGCGCGCGCGACGCTCTGGACACCGCACGGCGCCTGTCCGCCAACGCAACTTGGCGCGAGCGCGCGCACATCAATGCACTCGAGCGCTGGGTCGCCGGCGACATCGATGGCTCGCTGCGGGTCTGGGAAGACATCCTCGACCAGCATCCGCTCGATGTGCTCGCGTTCCGCTTGCACCACTTCCAGGCCTTCTGGCATGGCCGCCCCGATCTGATGGGCGCGCAGGCCGATGCGGCCCACCGGCGTTGGAGCCCGCAGCTGCCGGGCTGGCCAACGCTGCTCGCCTGCCGCTGCTTTGCCCACGAGGAGCTTGGCCACTACGCCATCGCCGAGGCTGCCGGGCGCGAGGCGATCGCGCTGGCACCGGGTGACCTGTGGGCCGCACACGGCGTTGCCCACGTCATGGAAATGCAGGGGCGCCACGACGAAGGCATCGCCTGGCTGACCGGCCTGGAATCCAACTGGGAGGGCGGCAACAATCTGGTACACCACCTCTGGTGGCACCGCGGCCTGTACCATTTTGAGCGCCGCGAACTAGCTGAGGTGCTGGCGCTGTACGACCGCCGCTTCCGCGATCTCAAATCCCAGCTCACCCAGGCCAACCCGGACCTCTACATCGACGTGCAGAACGCCGCCTCCATGCTATTCCGCCTGGAGCGCCAGGGCGTCGATGTCGGTGACCGCTGGATCGAGCTGGCCGACAAGGCGGAAGCGCGCATCGGCGATTTCCAGTCGGCCTTCACCGTGCCCCACTGGATGATGGCACTCGCCGCCGCCAAGCGTCGGGAGGCTGCCGGCCGCGCCATCCAGTCCATGCGCGATCATGTCGAGCGCGGCGATGGCGCCAACGTGGCCTTCGTGCGCGACTGCGTTCTGCCGATCAGCGAGGCCATCCTCGCACGTGCCGAAGGCCAGCCGGATCGCGCCTGTGACCTGATGCGGCCGGCCCTTAATGGCATGCACCGTCTCGGCGGAAGCCACGCCCAGCAGGATGTCCTGGCGCAGCTGTTCCTCGACTGCGCCATGGCCGCAGGACGCAAGGATGACGTACGCCTCATCCTCGATCGCGCCGCGGCCACATATGGGGCCCCGCCGCAGACGCGGGTGAGCTACGCTGGCGCCGCACAATGGATGGCATGAATGGATGGCATGAAATGAGCACACGACACGCCGAAATCAAATTGGGCATCGGCGGCCTCGGCGCCATCGGCCTCGCCGTTGCAAAACGCATCGACGCCGGCGCGGTGCCTGGCATCTCGCTGGCGGCTGTGGCGGTGCGCGACGCGGACAAGGCGCGCACGACGCTGGCCAGCTTCCGCTCCAACCCGCGCCTGACCACTCTGGCCGGGCTCGCCGGCACGGCCGATGTCGTCCTCGAGTGCCTGCCCTCCGCACAGTTCGCCGCAATCGCCGAGCCCGCCGTCCGCAGCGGCCGCATCTTCATGCCGCTGTCGGTCGGCGCCCTGCTCAATCACATTGGGCTGATCGACCTGGCACGCGAGACGGGGGCCAAGATCATAGTGCCGACTGGCGCGCTGCTCGGCCTCGATGCGGTGCGCGCCGCCGCCGAGGGCAAGATCACATCGGCCCGGATCGTCACCCGCAAGCCGCCAAACGGACTGGCCGGCGCACCTTTGCTGGTGGAGCGCGGCATCAACGTCGATGACATCAAGGAGCCAGTGCGCGTGTTCGAAGGCACGACTCGGGATGCGATTGCGGGCTTCCCGGCCAACGTCAACGTGGCGGTGGCGCTGTCGCTCGCCGGCATCGGACCGGACCAGACGCGCATCGAAATCTGGGCCGACCCCGGTATTACTCGCAACACTCACACGGTGATCGTCAAGTCCGACAGTTCGGACCTCGCTATGACCGTCGAGAACATTCCCTCCGCAGAGAACCCCCGCACGGGCCGCATCACCGGGCTCAGCGTCTTGGCCGCGCTGCGCCGGCTCACCGCCCCGCTCGTGATCGGGAGCTGAGCTTGGCGCCGGAAGCCTTGCCAACATCAAGATCCGGCGCGGCGAGCTTGGCCTCTTCGATCAGCCAGTCAACGAATGCCTGCACCTGCGGTCGCGTGCCGGTCGCTGCCGAGCGGACAATGTAGTAGCCGTGCCGGCCTGCCGTCGCCTCGCCCAGCGGCGCCACCAACTGGCCCGACTGGAGCAGGTGACCGATCAGCCTGCCGATGCCCATGGCAACGCCCTGCCCGCTCACGGCCGCGCCGATGACTTGCTCGTAGGTGCCAAAGTGCAGCGCCGCCCCAGGCTTCAGGTCGGGATGGCCGTGCGCCGCCAGCCACGTGCCCCATTCCAGCCAGGTGCCGACTGCGCCGATCTCGTCCATGTAAAGCAGCGTGTGGTGATGCAGATCCTCGATGCGACGCAACGGCCGCTTCGGCATGTCCAACAGGGCCGGGCTGCATACGGGCAACAGGTCTTCACCGAACAGGCGCACAGCACCGGGCGGCGCCTTGTCGTCGTGACAGTAGCGGATGGCCACGTCGACCAGGCTGCGCTCCAGGTTAAGCATCTCATAGGTCGCCGAGATGCGCACGTCGACGGACGCATGCCGCGACGTAAAGGACCGCAGGCGCGGGATCAGCCACAGCGAGGCAAAACCGTTGGTGGTGGTCACCGTCAGCTGTGGAGCCGAGCGTTCCGCCTTCAGACCGTCGGTGACCTGCTGCAAGCGCTCGAGCAGCTCGGCCGCAGCCCTGTGCAGGGTGCGCCCATGCTCGGTCAGCACCAGCGTGCGCGGTCGGCGTTCAAACAAGGCGACCCCCAGATGCTCTTCCAGCGCGCGGATCTGGCGGCTGACGGCCGACTGCGTGACCAGCAGCTCGTCGGCAGCCTTGGTGAAGGACAAGTTGCGGGCCGCCGCCTCGAAGCCTTGGATCAGGTCGAGCGGAGGCAGGTTGAAGCGTCGCTTATGCATTACCATTGCTCATGCATCGACTGAGAAATGATCGTTTGTGCCCCGCACAAATCGTTTCTATCCAAGACGGTACCGTCAATCTGACGATGAATCGCCGTCTTTTCAATGCGCACGGCGCATGCATAGGAGATAGCCATGCAGCAACCCTGGGATTTACGGCCGATCCCCCTCAAGGCTCGGGGTGTACATCGCATCGAAAACGGCCAGGGCCTCAGTGTCACGGCCCTCAAGGGCAGCGTGTGGATTACCCAGGATCGCGACCTGCGCGACATCATCCTGAGCGCCGGCCAGTCCTTTGTCCTCGATCGCAACGGCGTGACCCTCGTCTTTGCCTTCCGCGATGCGCTGATCATGGTTGGCCAGCCGGGCCGCCGGGTGACGCATGCGGGACACGCAGCTGTTTCCAGGTATAGCGCCGCGTAATCCCGGGGCGGGTGCCATGGTCTATCAGATCCACCATTATCCGGCCGATCTGATCGACGTCGTGCAATTGCCCGATGCCGGCCGCGTGGTCATCCGCCCGGTGCTGCCGCAGGACGAGGCATTGACCGACGCCTACTTCCGCGACCTGCGCGCCGCATCGCGCTATGACCGCTTTCTCGGGCCGATGCGCGCCCTGCCGCCGGGCCTTGCCGCACACCTGACCCAGGTCGACTATTGCAGCCACCTGGCCCTGGTCGCGGCCGTGGTGGCGGCTGGCCGCGAGACCGTGATTGCCGAAGCTCGGTATGCGCGCAGCGCCGACCAGACCTCGGCCGAGTTCGCCGTGTCGGTGGCCGATGCCTGGCAAGGCCGCGGACTGGCCCGGCTTTTGCTCGGCAAGATCGCCCGACACGCCGCTGCCGCCGGCGTCACCCGCTTCTACGGTGAGACGCTGGCCGGCAACGACCGCCTGCTGCGGCTTGCCCGCAAGGCCGGCTTCACGGTGCGACCCAGCCCCGAAGTGGCTGGCTTGCTGCATTTGGAGAAGCTGCTGTCCGTTACGGGCAAACCGGGCACCAGCACCGCACAATCCACCGGCCTGCCGGCGGCTTGAGGTTTTACCGGCCCGCCCGACGATCCCGCCAGGCGCCGAGCGCGCGCGCCAACCAGATCATGACGGCGCTCAGCAGACCGAGCGCGACGGCCAGCAGCGCGAAGAACACCAGCACCGGCGCGAAGGCCCATACGGCCAGCGCCGTGATGAGGATGGCACTCAGGATCAGCCAGGCGCGCAGCAGCGTCATAGTCCGCGTCGTGCCCACCAATAGCCGATCGTCGCCCACACCAGCCCCAACAGGAACTGCGCCACGACCACGCCGGCGGATGCGCGCCGCACGTCGATCGCCGGACCCCAGCCGACCCTCACGGCCACGTATAACGCTATCCAGCCTGCTAACGCTGCCGCAAACGCGGCTACCGGCACCTTTTGCCACTGGTTGGCGCTGCTGCCCATCCACAAAGCGACCAGCGCCACTGCCGGGTTCAGCACTGCCGCCAGCAGCACGGTCTTGAGAGCGACGGGCTCGATAGGAATGGTCGACCTCTTCGCCGGCGTGTGCAGGAAATCAGCGCGACTTGTCTTCCAACTCGCCGCGCAGCTTCTCTTCCTCGTACTGGATGAACCAGCCGATCATCTGCCGCCATAGCGCCTCGCACAGGTCGGGCGGCACCCCCCTGTCGACGGCGCGGGCCCGCACCTTGTCGATCACCTGCTGGTTGCGCCAGGGCACGCTGGCCTCCTGCTTGAGGCCAAGCTTAATCTGCCAGGCGCGCTCCACGTAGCCGAAGCGCTCGGCAATCAGGTCGACGAGATCATTGTCGATGCGATCGATCTCGATCCGGACCTGCGACAGGTCGGCACAATCCTGGGCTTTACGTACGGGCATGGGCTGAACCGGGCCTTTTTTCATAGGGCGGCCCGAATTACGCCCTCACTTCACCCTTGGCAATACCCTTGGGATTGGGCGGCCGCACCGGGGCAGTGCAGATAGATGGCAGGTTCTGGATCTTACCCTCGGCCTGCAGTTTCTTCATCTCGGCACACTTGGCGGCGATCTGCTCGGCCGTCGGCGGCACGATCTTTGGCACGATCATCAGCCGCGTCTTCATCTGCGCATAAAGCGCCGGCCGCTGCTGCTTGAAGTTCTCGAGCTCCGACACCGGCCAGTCGGTGGCTACGACGCCGACCAGGACCACCCGCGCGAGCCCGGCCTGCGTCGCCCCAAGGGGAACCAGCCGCAAAAGCCCGACATTGATGACCTCGCCCGTCTGCACGGCGAAGGACGCGTAGCTCTTCTTGAATCGGTCGCCGCCCATCGGCTCGCTCAGTGCCAGATGGGCGCCGTTCGGCCGCGTGCAGAGATAGCTGACCACGTGATACTCGCCAGGCTCCAGCGCCACCTCGGCGACGGTCGCCTCGCCGCTCTTCTGCACGATGCGGGCGACATGAACGAGCTTGAAGGCATCATTGTCACGCACGCCGATGCCAGCCACCAGTGTCGTGCACGCCGGATCGGCCGCGCCCAGCTTGATCAGGGCCACCGCTTTCTTGTCCTGCGCGAGTGCCGAGGTCGACATCAACTCGTCGCTTACGCGTGAGGTGCCGGTGGCAGCGCAACCGGCGGCCAGAAGCGCCAAGCACACTATCGCCGCAGCACGGACTATTGCCACCAACATCGCGGGCATCCCTGACGGCCGTCGAAACGGCCGCGCACCTAGTCGAACACCCCCGCAGGCAACAGCACTCTGGCACGGACTTACAACAGTCAAATGTGGCGCGGATCAGCTTTTCTTCGTGCGTGGCTTCTTGGCGTCACTCGCTTTCTTGGCAGCCTTCGGCTCAGGGCGGCGCGCAGACAACTTGACACCACCCGTTGAAGGATAAAAGGATCCGTACATATTACGATCGCGACACTGATGTTCAAAATGCTACTCAAAGGCAGCACTCACGCGATTTGCTCGCAGTATGGCGCCGGCTTTCTTCCCCCATGCCCTGTGAGAAAGCCGGGCTAGCTCGTCGAACGAGCAGCGGCCGCCGAGGTCGCATCCGCGCATGTTGTGCTTTGAGCTGTCCGGAAGGCCGGCAACACCCGCTGCGGCCTGCTGGTTGCCAAACAAGAACAGCTGGCAGGCGTACGTGTCGGACCGAAGGGCGCCGACCAGGGCGCCCCATGGCAAGCGTGGGCATTGCGTCCGGCCAAGAGAGCAGTCTCAGCGCTGTAGAACCGGCTCTACGCCCACCACCGCTCGGGCACCGCGAACCGTCCCGCCGCATCCTCGATGATCTGGCCGGCACGGAACAGCGTTGTCTC
>DASTOW010000088.1:0-2106 GCA_035762425.1 Hyphomicrobiaceae bacterium
CAGGCGCAAGGCGATGCCCTCGCCGGCGTGGAGCTGGGCCTGGATGTCGCTGAGCGTCTTCTGCAGGCCGGGCGATATGGTCGTTCCGAGCTGCACCAGGTTCTGGTCCATGCGCAGGATCATCAGCGCTTGGTTCTGCAGCTGCCGTACCTGGTTGTTGATCTGCTCCAGCGCGCGGACGGCCGAGAGCAAGTTTTCCTGGTAGTTGGCCGGATCGAACACGGTCAGCTGGGCCACTGAACGGGGCACGCAGCTGGCCAGCACGCCTACGGCAACCGGCATCGCCATCAACATTCGGCGGAACCTTGTCATCGTCTGCCCCTTTTCGATTTCACAGACGCAACGCGGAACGGCGACAGCCGCTCGGGCATGAGCGGTCCGCCGGGGAGACCAGGTAGCGGCGGGACGTCGGTGCGGGGTTCGACAATCCGCGCCGCTGCCTTCGGCGAAGGTGTCCCGCTGTCTGGGGCGGCGGTCGATGCCGCTGGGGAACCTTCGGCCGGATCGATGGGGTGCGATGGAGGAGGAAGTGGAGGCGTTGGTCGGTGTGGCCAGCGCTGCAGCAGCTCTGACGTCCAAGCCAAGCCCTTGGCGGCTAGGAAGTGCGCCGCGAAGCCATCGCGGTCACCTTCGGTCAAGCATTTGTCGATCAAGCGCTGATCATCCGGCGAGGAGCTGCCGCACAGGGCCAAGGCGATGGGACCGAGGCCCAGCTCGAACAGCCGGTTGCCGTGCGCCGTCTGCGCGTAGTAGTCGCGCTTTGGTGCGGCCAGCGCCAAGATTTCCACCTGCCGCGCGTTGAGCCCGAAGCGTTCGTAGACACCGCGTGCCTGAGGCT
Organism: Hyphomicrobiaceae bacterium; assembly: GCA_035762425.1. GTDB lineage: Bacteria > Pseudomonadota > Alphaproteobacteria > Rhizobiales > Hyphomicrobiaceae > AWTP1-13. The sequence goes on from DASTOW010000088.1 coordinate 839, forward strand.
CCAAGGCACGGTCGTTGGGCAGGAAGATGCGCGTCGGGCAGCTTTCGATCAGTGCCGGGGCGATGCTCGAGCGCTCGATGTCGGCCAGCGATTGCGTGGCGAACACCACGGCGACGTTCTTCTTGCGCAGCGTCTTCAACCATTCGCGGATGCGGGCGGCGAACAGCGCGTCGTCCAGAAAGGTCCAGGCCTCATCGAGGATCAGCAGTGTCGGCCGCCCGTCGAACCGCGCCTCCAGCCGATGGAACAAGTAGGTCAGCACCGGCGCGATCAGCGCCTTGTGCTGCATGAGCTGCTCCAGCTCGACGTGCAGCACGGAGGTTTCAGCCAATTGCTCCGACGAGCCATCGAGCAGGCGGCCATAGGCGCCTTCCAGCGTGTACGGCCCCAGCGCAGCGACCAGCGCGCTCGATTGGATCAGCACCGCCAGGCCGGTCAACGTGCGCTCGGCCTTTGGTGCCGAGGCGAGGCTCTTGAGCGCGGTCCACACCGCGTCCTTCACATCGGGAGTGACACGCACGCCCTCGCTGGTGAGCAAGGCCGTGATCCATTGCAAGGCGAAGGCGATCTCGGCTGGCTCGTCGATGCGGGCAAGCGGCTGCAGGCAGAGTGTGCCTTGCAGCCCGAGCTCGATGCTTTCGCCACGCATGGCCAGCGTGGCAGCGCGCGCCGATCGTCCCCGGTCGAACAGCATCACCTGTGCGCCGATGAAGCGACGGAACTGCAGGGCCAGGAGCGCCAGCAACACCGACTTGCCGGCGCCGGTCGGACCGACGATGAGGGCGTGCCCGACGTCGCCGACATGCAGATCCAGTCGGAACGGCGTGCTTCCCCGCGTCTCCGTCATCATCAAGGGGGGCGCGTTCAGGTGCCGGTTCATCTCGGGACCGGCCCATACGGCCGACACCGGCATCATATGGGCAAGGTTCAAAGTGTGCACAATCGGCTGGCGCACGTTGGCGTAGGGGTTGCCGGGCAGGCTGCCGAGCCAGGCCTCGACCGCGTTCAAGTTCTCGCGGATGGTGACGAAGCCGCGGCCGTTGACGAGGCGCTCGACTGCGAGCAGCTTCTCGTTGGCCTGCTTGACATCGGCATCCATGACCACGATGGACGTGGTCAGATATCCGAAGGCGACATGGTCGGCGCCCAACTCCTGCAGGGCCTCGTCGGCGTCCGTCGCCTTGTTGTCGGCGTCGGGGTCGATGAGCGCCGTCTCGCGGTTGAACATCACCTCGCGCAGGATGGCAGCGACCGATTTGCGCTTGGCG
>DASTOW010000089.1:0-9670 GCA_035762425.1 Hyphomicrobiaceae bacterium
CAACCGGGTGCGCCAGGAAGTCGACCCGGACGCGAATATCATCGTCGGCGCCACCTTCGACGAGGCGCTCGGCGACCGCGTGCGCGTGTCGATCGTCGCCTCCGGCATGGCCAGATCTGCCTCGGCGCAAGCGCAAGCCCAGCCGCGCAGTACCGTCGATACGGCCAAGACTGCGCCGCCGCAGACCCGCAACGGCCGTCCCGCCGCTCCGGTCGCCGACGATCACCGCCGCCAGCCCATCGAGGCAAACGGACATCCGATGTCGCGCAGCGAATCATCCGGCGACACGTACGATGCACCAGCAAGGCAAGCGCCTTCGCCGCTGGCATCGGCAACTCGTCCAAGGCTCGGTTCTGCCGAGCCAGCAGGCGACGTCAGGCGACCCGGCCCGCGCATGCCGTCCGTGGATGATTTTCCTGCGGTCGGTCAGCGCGAATATTGGGCAAAATCCGGCGATAGCAGTGGCCGCCAACTGCGGCCGGAGCATGATGCAACGGCGCAGCGAGCGCACGAATCACCGACGCCCAAGACGAGCCTTTTGCGGCGTCTCACCGGAGGTAGTTTGGGTCGGCGTGATACACCTCAGGCAGGCGATCCGAGGCTGGAAGATTCCAACCACCGGCTGAGCCCGCAGTTAGCTGAGGATAACGTTGATCTACCGGTGTTTTTCGGACGCAAAAAAAGCTAGTTGAGTTGCCTCCGATTGGGGTGCGTCCCAGCGGTAACACAGCGTAAGAAACCGTGATTTGTCCCCAATCCGCACAGCACAGTATCGTTTGATTCATAAACCTACGCGGTTGCAAGCCAGCGAGCCAGACGGGGGCTCGGCAGACGAGGGGCAAGCAGCCGTAAAAGGTCCTACGGGGGGGCGCAGGATATCGGCCAACAGACCGAACCATCCTGAGCCGCAAGGCGATCGAGGGACGTCGCATATGTCCAAGCGATTTATCGGGTCGCGCCTGACCACTATCGGACGCGAGATCGAGCTGTCCGGTACGGGGGTCCACAGCGGCGCACCGGTGTCGATGGTACTGCACCCGGCGGAGGCTGATACGGGCTTCCGGTTCCTGGTCAGCAAACGTGGCCGTATCATCTCCGAAATCCCGGCCGACGTTCGCTATGTGAAGAACCTGACGCTGTGCACCGTGCTCGGTGACGACACGGGCGTCACGGTCGGGACCGTCGAGCACCTGCTGGCCGCGCTGCGCGGCCTCAGCATCGACAACTGCTACATCGAGATCGATTCCCGCGAAGTGCCGATCATGGACGGCAGCGCCGCGGCGTTCGTCGAGGCGATCGACGAAGTTGGCGTTCGCGAGCTGTCGCAGCCGCGCAAGTACATCAAGGTTCTAAAGCCGATCCGCGTCGACGACGGCGACTGCTGGGGCGAGCTGACCCCGCATTCGAGCTTCCACCTCGACGTGCAAATCGACTTCGAGACACCGCTGATCGGCCGCCAGCGTCTGGCGCTTGAGATGAACGCCGGCGCCTTCCGCAACGAGATTTCCCGCGCCCGCACCTTTGGCTTCATGCGCGACGTGGAGAACCTCTGGAAGGCCGGCCTGGCGCTCGGCGCTTCGCTCGACAACTGCATTGCGCTGGCCGACGACCGCGTCATGAACGCTGAAGGCCTGCGCTTCCCGCAGGAGTTCGTGCGCCACAAAGTGTTGGACGCAGTGGGTGATCTGGCCCTGGCCGGCGCCCCGATGCTGGCGGCCTATCGGTCCGTGCGCGGCGGGCATCGCCTGAATGCCCACGTGCTGCAGGCCCTGTTTGCCGACAAGGATGCCTGGACCATCGTGCGCGCTCCCTGGGTGCGCGAGAGCGTCCCGGTCGAGATGCCGCTGGGCGTCGCCGTCAACTACGCAGCCGACCGGACCTGAGGCCGGCTGCGGACCGCCCCCGTCGGCCGAGCCACGGGATGCGGTGAGGCAACAAGCTGATGCGAATCGTTGAGGATTTGCTAGGCTGTCCACAATTCGGTTGCATTGTTTCCGGACCTTTTGGCATTGCGCGCGGGCAGAATCCACGGCAGGTGTGCAGGCGTTTGCAGTGAAAGTCTTGTGCCAGGCCAGGACGGTGTTCCGGGGCCGGCAGGCGTGGCGTGGTAACCGGCGCAAGAACCGGTACCACCGAGTAGGGGCAAGGCGCATGGGACTGCAGGTATGCGGGCGAGCTAAGGCGTTGGGCGCCGTGCTTGGGCGTGCGCCGATCGCCGCGCTCCTGATGGCTGGCCTGCTGCTCGCCGGCTGTGCCGGCGGCAACGATGCCGCCAAGGTGCTCAACCCCGATCCGCCCGACAAGATGTACGCGCAGGCCGACGCCCTGCTGAACAAGGGCGCCTACTCGGACGCGGCCCGCAAGTTCGAGGATCTCGACCGCGATCATCCCTACGCCCCGGAAGCGCGGCGCGCCATCGTCATGGCGGCCTATGCCTACTACAAGGCCGGCAAGTACCAGGAGGCGATCGCCTCGGCGCAGCGCTACACGACGCTGCATCCAGGCACCAAGGACGCGGCGCTCGCCCACCACATCGTCGCCACCGCGCACTTCGACGACATCAAGGAACCACGGCGCGATCAGACCGCGACCCGCAAGGCACTGGCGGAGCTCAAGGTGCTGCGTCAGCGTTATCCTGATAGCCCCTACGCCAAGCAGGCGGAGAACCGCATCCGCATCGCCGAGGATGTGCTGGCCGCGTCCGAGATGGACGTCGCGCGCTACTATCAGAAGCGCAACAATCACGCAGCCGCCATCAACCGCTTCAAGGTCGTGGTCAGCGACTACCAAACCACGCCGCAGGTGGAGGAGGCGCTCTACCGTCTCGTCGAGACCAACATGGCGCTCGGCATCGAGACGGAAGCACAGGCGACGGCCGCGGTCCTGGGGCACAATTTCCCGAACTCGCCCTGGTACAAGAACGCCTATGCGCTGCTGCAGTCCGGCGGCCTCAGCCCGCAGGCCAACTCCGGCAGCTGGATCAACAATATCGTCAAGGGCCTGACACCTGCCGGCAGCCAGCAGCAGCAGAAGCCGGAGAAGGCGCCGCCCAAGCCCGCGCCGGGCCTGCCCTCACCCGATGACCTGCCCGCGCCGAGGAAACCGGCTCCCGACACGCCGACTGCGGGCGGCTGGAAGCCCGTCATTGGCCTGGCGCAGTAGGTGGACCTGTCGCAGTAGGTCGCCCTGGCGCAGTAGGTCGGCTTCACGCAGTAGACCCGCACGCACGTCGTAGTTGACGAAATTTTCATCCGGTGCATGTGAGCCGGCCGTGTCGAGCCGTTGCGAGCAAGCCCACAGCCTGTCGCGGCCGGAGCCTGTGGATGCGGCCAAATCGGTGGCTGGCATTTCGGTGCGCGCCAATGCAGGCTTGGCATCATGAAGCCCAAGACCCCGGCGAAGAAATCTCCCGAGCAGCTGACAAAAGCCGAGGCGGCGAGCGAACTGGAGCGCCTGGCTGGCGAGATCGCCCATCACGACGAGCTCTATCACGCCGAGGACGCGCCGCAGATCTCCGATGCGGACTACGACGAGCTGCGTGCGCGCAATGGCGCGATCGAGGCCCGCTTTCCCGACCTGGTGCGCGCCGACAGCCCGTCGCAGCGGGTCGGGGCCGCCCCTGTCGAGGCGTTCGGCAAGGTCCGCCATGCCGTCCCCATGCTCTCGCTCGGCAATGCATTCGCCGACGAGGACGTGAGCGATTTCATCGGGCGGGTGCGCCGCTTCCTCGGGCTTGCCGCTGACGCAGCGGTTGCGGTGACGGCCGAACCCAAGGTTGACGGGCTGTCGATCTCGCTGCGCTACGAGCGCGGCCGGCTGGTGCAGGCCGCCACCCGGGGCGACGGCAGCGAGGGCGAGAACGTCACCGCCAACGTCATGACCATCAGGCAGATCCCGCGCAATCTGCAGGGCAAGGACGTTCCCGAGCTGATCGAGGCGCGCGGCGAGATCTACCTGGCGCATGCCGATTTCGAGAGCCTCAACGCCGAGCAGGCCGAAGCCGGGGCCAAGGTGTTCGCCAACCCGCGCAACGCCGCCGCCGGCTCGCTGCGCCAGCTCGATGCCTCCATCACCGCCCGCCGGCCCTTGCGCTTTTTCTGTCACGGCTGGGGTGCCGCATCCGCGCTGCCGGCCGACACGCAGCAGGGCGTCTATCGTGCCTTCAGTCGCTGGGGGCTGCCGCTCAATCCGTTGCTCGAGCTGTGCACGAGCACCGAGGCGATGCTGGCCTTCTACCGCCGCATCGGCATGGACCGCGCCGCCCTCGGTTACGACATCGACGGCGTCGTCTACAAGGTCGACCGGCTCGACTGGCAGAGCCGGCTCGGTTTTGTGTCGCGCGCGCCGCGCTGGGCCATCGCCCACAAGTTTCCGCCGCAGGAGGCCGTCACGCGCCTCAATGACATCGAGATCCAGGTCGGCCGCACCGGTGCGCTTACCCCCGCGGCCAAGCTCGAGCCGGTGACGGTCGGCGGCGTCGTGGTGTCGAACGCCACCCTGCACAACGAGGACGAGATCGCCCGCAAGGACATCCGCATCGGCGATACGGTGATGGTGCGCCGGGCCGGCGACGTCATTCCGCAAATCGTCGGCGTGGTCCTGGAGAAGCGACCGAAGGGGCTAAAGGCTTACAAGTTTCCGTTGGTGTGCCCGGCCTGCGGCAGCCACGCCGTGCGCGAGGTGCACGAGAAGACCGGCAAGGCCGATGTGGTGCGCCGCTGCACGGGCGGCCTGATCTGTCCGGCGCAAGCCAAGGAGCGCCTCAAGCACTTCGTGTCGCGCAATGCCTTCGACATCGAGGGGCTGGGCGAGAAGCAGATCGAGCTGTTTTACGACGAAGGCCGCATCATGCAGCCAGCCGACATGTTCACGCTGCAAAAACGCGACGCCCGCCTGGCCGCGGACAAGCGCTTGGTCAGCCAGAAGGGCTTCGGCGAGACGTCGGTTGGCAAGCTGTTCGCGTCCATAGATGCGCGCCGCCAGATCGGCCTGGACCGCTTCATCTTCGCGCTCGGAATTCGCCATGTCGGCGAAACCACCGCGCGCGACCTCGCCAAGGCGCTAGGCACCATCGCGGCCTTCCGCGCTGCCGCTGCGGCCGCGGCCAAGGGCGGCAAGGACAGCGAGGCCTACCGCGAGATCGACGACATAGAGGGCATCGGCGAGACCGTGGTCGATGCCCTGATCGAATTCTTCGATGAGCCGCACAACCTGCGCGCGCTCGACGACTTGCTGAAGGAAGTCGAGGTGCAGCCGTTCGTGCGCGCGACGGCGGCTTCGCCGGTCACCGACAAGACGGTGGTGTTCACCGGCTCGCTGGAACGCATGACGCGGCCTGAGGCCAAGGCGCAGGCCGAGCGGCTCGGGGCCAAGGTGGCGGGGTCCGTGTCCAAGAAGACCGACTACGTGGTGGCCGGCAGCGACGCGGGCTCCAAGCTCACCAAGGCGCGCGAGCTTGGCGTCACCGTGTTGACCGAGGACGAGTGGCTGGCGCTGATCGGCCGCGGCTAGTTTCCGTCGGTGCGATGCGAGGTCATGGCCTGTGCGAGGACGGCAACAATGCGCGGGTCATGCGATTGCGCCACATTGAAGCGCAGGAAGGAAGAAGCCGTCTGCGCAACGCTGAACACGTTGCCCGGGGCAAGAACCACGTTCTGTGCCACGGCGAAACGAGCCAGCGCCGTGGAGTCCTGGCCGTCGGGTAGGCAGCACCAAACATAGAAGCCGCCACGCGGCAACAGCCAAGGTCGGATGCCAAGCGGCTCCAGCCGCGACACCAACTTGCGTGTCGCCCGTGCCAGGCGCTGGCGCAAGTCCTCCATGTGTTTGCGGTAGCCGCCGCCGGCGAGAACGTCGGCGATCAGCTCTGTCACGACCGGGCTCGGCCCGCCGAAGGACGTGGCGACCTGTAGATCGACCAGGCTTTCGATCCAATCGGCGCGCGCGGCGATGTAGCCGCAGCGGATGGAGGCGGACAGGGTCTTGGAAAAGCTGCCGATGCGGATCACGCGGTTGAGGCCATCAAGGACGGCCAGGCGCGCCGACGGCTCCGGCTCGAAATCGGCAAAGATGTCGTCCTCGACGATCGTGAGATCGTGTGCTGAAGCCGCGCTCAACAGCCGGTAGGCGACGTGCGGGGAGAGGCTGGCGCCGGTGGGGTTATGCAGCGCGGAGTTGGTGATGTAGAGGCGCGGTCGCTCCGCCGTCAGGCTCGTCTCGAAGGCCGTCACATCAGGCCCGGTGGGCGTATAGGGGACGCCCACAAGCCTGACCTGGTGGGCGCGCAGCAAGGATCGGAAATTGAAATAGCAGGGGTCATCCACCAACACGCTGTCGCCGGGCTTCAGCAGGAAGCGACAGATCAGGTCGATGGCCTGGGTGCCTGAAGCCGTCAGCATGAGCTGGTCCGGCGGGGTATCCATGCCATCCTCGGCAAAGCGTCGCAGCAGCAATCGGCGCAGCATCGGCGAGCCGCGCGTGCTTGCGTAGTCGGTGAGCACCGGGTCGGGGGCGCGCGCGAGCTTGCGCAAGGCACGGCGCAGTGCGGGGGTCGGCATCCAGTCGGCCGGCAGCCAGCCGCACCCGGGCTTCAAGACGGTTGCATCAGCGTCGAGCGACTGCCGTGAAACCCAGAACGGATCGATGGCCCGCTCACGCCGCGGCTCTGCGTCGGCGATGGCCAGCGGCGGCAAGCCGGTGCCGGCGACGTAGAAGCCCGAACCGCGCCGCGCCCGGATCAGACCCTCGGCAGCCAGACGGTCGTAGGCCTCCACGACCGTGGACGGGGAAACGCCCATGGTGGCGGCAAAGCTGCGGATCGATGGCAGCCGATCGCCGCGCAGGAGCGCGTGCTTGGCGACCTTCGCTCGCACGGCCGCCATGACCTCGCCGGTGCGTGTGCTTCCTTCCTTCATCCCCGGGGTCCAACGAGTGTGCGGGCGCGTGTATCAATACAGTTTGGTCAAATTGTATTGCACTGTCTCTGCCTCGACCAGCCCCGAAACCTTACGGTTGCCTGCGAAAGCGAGGCGACATGCAGCGGACGACCGACGGCTGGGGCAGCGGGCTCCTGGGTGTCATCATCTTCAGCGGCTCGTTGCCGGCCACACGGGTGGCGGTCGGCGACTTCTCACCCCTGTTCCTGACCTGCGCCCGCGCCGTGATCGCGGCGGGACTTGCAGCCGCCTTGCTCCTGGCTCTGCGGCAAGTGAGGCCGCAGCGTCGCGATATCGGCTCGCTGGCTGTGGTCGGCCTCGGCGTCGTCGTCGGTTTTCCGCTGCTGACAGCGCTGGCGCTCCAGCACATCACATCGGCGCGCTCCATTGTCTTCATCGGCCTGCTGCCGTTGGTCACCGCCCTGTTCGGGGTGGTGCGCGCAGGCGAGCGGCCAAAGCCGGCGTTCTGGCTGTTGTCCGGCCTTGGTAGTGCAACCGTGGCGGGGTTTGCCTTAGGCCATGGCGGGGCAGGTTCGCTCACGGGCGATCTGCTGATGGTAGCGGCCGTTCTACTGTGCGGCCTCGGTTACGCCGAGGGCGCCGCGCTGTCGCGAAGGCTGGGCGGCTGGCAGGTCATTTCATGGGCGCTGCTGCTGGCGCTGCCGGTGATGGCCGCCATTGCGCTTGCCACACTGCCGCAATCCTGGAGTGCGATCGGCCGTCCGGCCTGGCTGGCCCTGGCGTATGTTTCGGTTTTCAGCATGCTGGTTGGCTTCGTGTTCTGGTATCGCGGTCTCGCGCTTGGGGGCATCGCCGGCGTTGGGCAACTGCAACTGTTGCAACCCTTCTTCGGCTTGGCACTGGCGGGCTTGCTGCTGCATGAGCCGGTACCCTGGAGCATGATCGCGGCCACGGCCCTGGTTGTGCTGTGCGTCGCCGGGGCCCGAAGGTTCGCGCGCTAGCGCCAGTCAAAAAAAGAAAACGGGCGCCGCGCGCTTGGCGCGACGCCCGTGCTGCGGCCACCCTGAGCCTGTCGAACGGGCGACGGCAAGCGCAACCCCGCGGCTCACGACAGGCTCGCCGGCGGGGCTGCCAGCTTGTGGCTCTAGTGTTTAGCTAGAGGCTCGATGTGGGTGCGTTACGCAGCCTTGGCCTCGACCTGCGCCGGCGCCTTGTCGGCACCGATGGCGATCGTGCGCGGCTTCAGCCGCTCGGGCACGTTGCGTACCAGGTCGATGTTGAGCAAACCGTCCTTTAGGTCGGCGCCCTTGACCTCGACATGGTCGGCAAGTTGGAAGCGCCGCTCGAACGTGCGTCCGGCGATGCCGCGGTGCAGGAACTCGCGTCCCTTGTCCTCGGGCTTCTTCTCGCCGCGAACGTTGAGAGCCTGCTCCTTGACGTCGATCTTCAGCTCGTCCTGGCTGAAGCCGGCGACCGCCATGGTAATGCGATACTCGTTCTCGGCAAGGCGCTCGATATTGTAGGGCGGGTAGACGTTGGCCTCTGCCTCGGAGCCCGATCCGAGCAGATCGAACAGGCGGTCGAAGCCGACGGTGGAACGATAGAAGGGAGTAAAGTCGACGTGTCGCATCACAAGTCCTCCTTTTAGAAGCGACCAGCGTTTTCTGTCCGCCCGAAGGGCCGGACAGCATTTCCTTGCGCACCCCGCAAGGGGCGTGCGCAGGCTGTTATTTAGGGGGCCTGCTGCCGGCTTCAAGAGGTCGTGATGGGCCTGGCAGGGCGCACTATTTCCGACATAGCGAGGGCGCTGGTTTGGGTTTTGCCAAATCCGATGCTGCACAGCGGAGCTATGGCTGCCTCGCGTTTGGTCCCACCCCTCCTTGGGGACCGAGCGGGCGCTCGGTTACCATCCTCCCGTAGCCGGGCGCCTCTTTGCGCGGCCAGGCCGCGCCTCAGGCACCCGGCCCGCGGAACGCGCACAGCACGACCGGCCCAATGCCGGCGAACTGCCTGAAGCAGATGTGCACGCGGCCATCCGGCGATTCTCGCCACGGACGGAACCACCACGGCACCAGCACCGTAATACCGCGCGCGGTGATCATATAGCCGCCGTCCTCGCGCCGAACCACGTTGTCGGCGGGCGCGCAATCGCGGGCGCTGCAGCATTCGAAGGGGTACCAGTCGTGGGCGCGCGCATCGGGCAATGCAGCCGCCAGCGTGGCCAGCATGGCCGCCAAGCCAAGACGTCCCTGCCGCAGGCTGCACAAGGCGATCATGCTGCATGATGGCGTGCGGGCGACGCAGGTGCAAGGCGAAGGCTCGTTTTGCCCTGGCGCCGCGGTTGGCCCTGCAAAAATTTGCGGCGCTTGAGTTTTGCCAACGTCGGGCGCTCGCCTGCATGGTGTTGTGGCCGCAGGGAGCAGCAACGGCAGGGACATTATCGGTCCTAGGCTACATTGCGGTGGGTCCGCTGCGGCTCCCGGCCATCCGGAAAATCCAAGCTTCGATCGGGCCAGCCGGCCCCTAGATCGACTGTTACACGTGAAACAGCGGCGGGCGGTTGCATCGGCCAGAGTGCCGGTGCTGCTCGCCCAAGGCCTCCTCGAATGGGCTGAGCGGCCGGCGCCCGGCCCCGGGGGACATGCAGGGGCTGGGCGCCACGCATTTGTGCGCAGACTCGGTGGTGACCGGATCGCCCGACACGCGCAGGTCGCCCAGTTCCAAGCCGGAACTCACTGCGCTAGCGATGCTGCGCTGGCAGCAAGAGACGAACG
>DASTOW010000090.1:0-12546 GCA_035762425.1 Hyphomicrobiaceae bacterium
TCACGGCGCCCTGCATCGGCGCTGGCCCCCGAATCACCTCTACCGGTGGTAACCTGCACAACAAGGCGCGGCCAGGGCAAAACCGCCACAAGCAGCGAATTTTGCCGGCTTACGACCAGGCTGATGTAATCGTCCGCAGCAGAAAGGATAATGGCCAGATGGTGTCGGATGGGCAGGGCCGGACCTCCGAGCGGGCCGCAGCGGTGCTCGCGAAGCTGGCCGCCGAACCCTTGTCACCGGGCCTGTATGTGGTGGCGACACCGATCGGCAATCTCGCCGACATTACGCTCAGAGCGTTGGCGGTGCTGGAGCGGGCCGACGTGATCTACTGCGAAGACACGCGCCACAGCCGCACGCTGCTCGCCCACTACGCCATCTCCCGGCCGCTCAAGGCCTATCACGAGCACAACGCCGAGCGCGAGCGTCCGCATATCCTGGCCGACCTGGCTGGAGGCAAGCGCATTGCCCTCATCAGTGATGCCGGCACGCCGCTCGTCTCGGACCCGGGCTATAAGCTGGTGCGGGCCGTGATCGGCGAAGGCCATGCCGTGACCAGCCTGCCCGGCGCCTCGGCCGTGCTCACGGCTCTTGCCGCAGCCGGGCTCGCCACCGACACCTTTCTGTTCGCCGGATTCCTGCCGCCGCGGCAGGGTGCACGTCGCTCGCGGCTGGCCGAGCTCAAGGCCACGCACGCCACGTTGGTATTCTTCGAGGCACCATCGCGGCTGGCGGAAAGCATCGCCGACATCGCCGCTGTGCTCGGGGATCGCGAGATGGTGATAGCGCGTGAGCTGACCAAGCTGCACGAGGAAATGCGGCGTGGCCCACCATCGCAGCTCGTCCAGTGGGCGAACGTCAATGCCCCGCGCGGCGAGATGGTCATGCTGGTCGGCCCGCCGGCGGCGGTGAACGTCACCGATGAGGCCATTGTATCGAGCCTGCGTCCCCTGTTGGCCGAGCAGAGCCTGCGCGATGCGGCCAAGCTGGTGGCGGGCGATCTGGGTGTGGCGAAAACACGCGTCTATGACCTTGGTCTCGCCCTGAAGCGCGACGATCACCAATAAGCCGGCAACGCAGATGCCCTGCCCCTTGCTGCGGGCGGGCTATGCGCCGGCACGCTTGTAAGGGAGCTTGCCCGGTCATCTGGCGTTGACCTCGTTGCGGTCATCGGCGCCGAGAGAGTCTTGCACATGGCACATGCATCGAGCACATCGGCGGTGGCTATCGCGCCGTCCGCGCGCGACCATCGCGTCGATTTCTTCCGTGGTCTGGCGCTGCTGTTCATCTTCATAGACCACGTCAAAGAGAACACGTTGCAGTATATCACGATGCAGAACTTCGGCTTTGCCGACGCCGCCGAGGTGTTCGTGGCCTTGGCCGGCTATGCCTCCTTTCTTGCCTATACGCGCGTGTTCGAGCGGCAGGGCTGGTGGGCCGGGCTGCTCAAGGTCGCAAACCGCATCAGCAAGCTCTACCTTGCGCACACGCTGTTCCTGGTCGTCTGTGTGGCGGTTCTGATTGCCGCTACGCTGCTGTTCGACAATCCGATCTACGAGACCGTCCTCAACCTCGAGCCGTTCTTCGAGGAACCGGTGCGGGCGCTGCGCAAGGCTCTGTTGCTGGAGCACCAGCCGGCCATGCTCGACATCCTGCCGCTCTACATCGTGCTGCTGATGTGGTTTCCCGTACTGCTTGTCCTGATGCGCGTGCACGTGCTGGTAGCGCTGGCGGTGTCCGTGTCGCTGTGGCTCGGCGCCAACCTGCGCGGCTGGAACCTGCCGACCTATCCAGAAAACGAGGGATGGTTCTTCAATCCTTTCGCCTGGCAGCTGCTGTTCAGCCTGGGGGTGTTTGCTGCGTTCTATGCCAGCAAGCGGGCGCTGCCGCGACCTTCCCTGTGGCTCGTTCTGCCGGCCGTCGGCTTTGCGGTGTTCGCCTTGCTCGTCACCGCCCCCTGGACGGCTCTCCCGCAATTGGATGAGATGACGCTGATCCCGACCGAGCAGCTCGTTGGCGAGCAGGGCAAGCAATATCTGTCGCTGTGGCGGGTGGCCCACCTGATTGTGCTGGCCTACCTCGTCTCATCGTTGATCCCCGCTAGCGCGGGATGGCTGGCGAGCCCGCTGGCCCGGCGCATCGTCGATTGCGGCCGCCATTCGCTGCCGGTGTTCTGCCTGGGGACTGCGCTGTCGATGGCCGGAAACTTGGCGATGGCCAAGTACGGCGAGGGTTGGACCGTGCAGATCGGCGTCAATCTGGTTGGGATCGTGCTGTTGCTGCTCACCGGCTGGACGCTGGCCTGGCTGGCGCGCAGCCATGAGCGCGCCTTGCCTTCGCGGCAGGGCTAAGGGCATAGCGCCTGTGCCAGACTGATCCCGCAACCTTTCGCCGGCGCTGCAGGTTGCCCTAGGCTGCGATCATGGGCAGCGCTTCGGCCAATCCAGAACGCCGCCACCAGCGCGGATGGCCGTCGGCGTGGATCGCGGCCGCACGTTTGATGGCCTGGGGTTATCGCATCCTGGGCCAACGCGTACGCACCCTCGACGGCACGATCGACCTGGTTGCGGTGTGCGCTTTGCGGCTGTCCTTGATGGTGAAGCGACGCACCACGCGGCTCGATGCCGTGGCGGCCCGAACCGCAGACAGGCTGGTCTATTGCTCGGGCCGCCCGGTTCTGCAATCAGCCGCCGCGCCGCCTACCGCGATCATCAGCGGGGGTTCGGACGCCGTCCTGCGCGAAGCGCTGCATATGACGTTTCCCGACCTCGCGAAATCGCGTTGACAGGTCCTGCGCGAAGCCGCTTGGTGCAGTCCTAGCTCCGTCTCCCGATGGCCACGGACCCCAAGGACCAGCCCACATGCCGCTCAAAGTCGCCTGCCAGATGGACCCGATCGACCGCATCGATATCGGCGGCGATTCCACCTTCGCCATTCTTCTGGAAGCGCACGCGCGCGGACATGCGCTGTTCTACTACACGCCGCCCAACCTGGCCCTGGTCGGCGGCCGCCTGCTCGCGCATGGCCACACCCTGCGTGTAGAGGACAAGGCCGGTGACCACTATCGCCTGTCCGATGCGCGCACCGTCGACTTGTCGGAGCTCGACGTCGTGCTGCTGCGCCAGGACCCGCCCTTCGACATGGCCTACATTACCACCACCCACCTCTTGGAGCGGATCCACCCCAAGACGCTGGTGGTGAACGATCCGGCCCATGTGCGCAACGCGCCTGAGAAGGTGTTCGTTCTCGACTTCCTCGAGCTGATGCCGCCGACGCTGGTCACGCGCAACCCCGCCGACGTCAAGAGCTTCCGTGCCGAGCACAGGGACATCATCATCAAGCCGCTGTACGGCAACGGCGGGTCATCGGTGTTCCGCATCAAGCCCGACGACACCAACCTCAATTCGTTGATCGAGCTGTTCCAGACCGTGTTCCGTGAGCCGTTTATGGTGCAACAGTACCGGCCGGAGGTGCGCGGTGGTGACAAGCGCATCATTCTGGTCGATGGCGAGCTGGCCGGCGCCATCAACCGTGTGCCGGCGGCCGATGAGACGCGGTCCAACCTGCACGTCGGCGGTACCGCTGCACCCGTGGAGCTGACCGATCGCGACCGCGAGATTTGCGCGCGCCTTGGCCCCGAGCTCAAGCGACGCGGCCTGCTGTTCACCGGCATCGACGTGATCGGCCCCTACCTGACCGAGATCAACGTGACCTCGCCCACCGGCATCCGCCAGCTCAAGAAATTCGGTGGCGCCGACGTCGCAGCCCTGATCTGGGACGCCATCGACAAGAAGGTGGCGCGCTGATACGGCGCGCAACGAACCACGTCGCGTGGCCGATCGACGGGTGGTGTACCTTTTGATGCGCGATACCAAGCACCACTCGGCCATCGGTCGGCACGAATAGCGCTGCTCACAGCCACAGGATCTTCTTGCGGTAGTCGAGGTCCTTGAGCAGCGGCTCTGCCGGCCCCTCGTGGAACACCGCGCCGCGTTCCAGCGCGAACACCCGGTCGGCGAGCGACAGCACCAGATCGAGGTTGTGCTCGACGATGACGATCGACACGTGCCGGCGCAACTGATCGAACACTTTGTACAACTCAAGCACCACGGCAGGTGCCAGCCCCTCGAACGGCTCGTCCAGCAGCAGCAGCTTGACGTTGCCGGACAGCGCCCGCGCCACCGCCACCATTTGCTGCTCACCGCCGGACAGATAGTCCGCGGCAATGTGCATCCGTTCCTTCAGGCGCGGGAAGTATTCGAGGATCTGCGCCTCGCTCCACACCACCCCGCTACTGCCATCGGTGGCGCGGGCAAGCCGGCCCAGTGCCAAGTTATCCGCCACCGTCATGCCGGCAAACAGCCCGCGCCCCTGCGGCACGTAGCCGATGCCAAGCCGGGCGATGTCGGGCGCCGGCAGGCCGGCGATGTCGCGGCCGCTGTATTCGATGCGCCCGGATGCCGGCGGCAGCAGGCCGCACAGCGCCTTGAGCAGCGTCGACTTGCCGGCGCCGTTGCGGCCGAGCAGCGCCACGATCTCGCCTTCGCGCACATCGAGGCTCGCATCGTTGAGGATGTGGCTCTTGCCATAGAAGGCGTTGACGCGCTCGAAGCGCAGCACCTGGGCGCGGCTTGCGCCGTCCGTGCCTCTACCCGTGACGGGGGGGATGCCGGTTCCGGTATAGACCTCCTGCACGCGGCGGTCGTTGCGCACCTGGCTGGGCGTGCCGGCCATCAGCACCTCGCCCTGATTCATCACCGTTACGCGCTGCGAGAAGCCGAGCACGCGGTCGATGTCGTGCTCGACGATCAGCACCGGGATCTGCGCGGCCACGCTCTTGACGAGGTTCGACACCCGCTCGCGCTCTGCCGCCGCCAGACCGGCGAGCGGCTCGTCGAGCAGAAGCACTTGGGGCTTGGAGCCGAGCGCGATGCCGAGATCGACCAGCCGTTGGCCGCCATACGACAGCTCGCCGCCCTCTGTCTCCTCGATGCCTTCCAGGCCCAGGAACTTGATCAGCTCGGCCGCCTCGGCATGGACTTCCGGATAGCTGTCGATGTCGCGCCAGACATTGAACCGGCTGGCGTGCTTGGCCTGCAGCGACAGGCGCAGGTTCTCGTAGATTGACAGGCTGCGAAACAGATTGGTGATTTGGAACGAGCGGGCGATGCCCTGCGCGCAGATGCGGTGCGCAGGCAAGCGATCGATGCGCTCGCCGTACAGGCGCACCGCGCCCTGGCTTGGCGGGAACATGCCGGATACGACGTTGAACAAGGTGGTCTTGCCGGCTCCGTTCGGGCCGATCAGCGCATGTATCTGGGCGGGTTCGACGCTCAGGCTGGCATCCGTCACGGCGCGGATGCCGCCGAAATGCTTGGACACGCCTTCCACAGCAAGCGGTGTTCCTTGTCTTGGTGCAGGTGTCAGGAACGCCGGCAACGGCAGTCCCTGGTAGATCTTGCGCTTGCTCATGGCCGCCGCCTCTTCGGGCGGCGGACGCCAGCGGCGACGCAGTGTGGTCCAGATGCCGACCAGTCCGCTCGGCGAGAACAGCACGAAGCCGACGAACACCAGGCCGAACCAAAGCAGCCAGTTGGCCGTCCAGATCGAGAACAGCTCGCGGAACAGGATGAAGAACAGGGCGCCGAGTGCCGGTCCCAGGATGTGGTGCATCCCGCCGATCACCACGATCGCCAGCAGCTCGCCGGAGAAGGGCACCGACACGGCCTCCGCCGACACCAGGTAGGTCTGGAAGCCGAGGAGGGCGCCGGCCAGGCTCGTCACAACGGCTGACAGCACGAACGCCGCCAGCTTGTAGCGCTCGATGGGATAGCCCTGGAACGTGGCGCGCTGCTGGTTCTCGCGGATCGCCACCAGCACATGCCCGAATGGCGATCGCACCACCCGCAGCAGCACGTACAGAACGCCGAGCCCAACCAGCGCCACCATGGCGTAGAAGACACGATGATCATCGAGGCTGAATGGTCCGATGTTGCCGCGCACCAGCCCGCTCAAGCCGTCCTCGCCGCCCGTCACCTCCGTCCAACGGAAGGCAATGGTGTAGGTGAGCGCCGCCAGTGCAAGTGTGAGCAGCGAGAAGTAGACCCCGCGCCGGCGCAGGATCAGCATGCCAACCACCGTCGACAGCAAGGCAACCAACAGCATGGCGAGGATGGTCGGCACAAGGATCTGGTCGTGCAGGTAGTGCTTTTGCAGCAGGCCTGCGCCATAGCCACCAATGCCGAACCACACGCCATGCCCGAACGAGGTCAGTCCCGTGTAGCCGACCAGCACGTTGAGCCCCATCCCGGCAATGGCCAGGATGACCACCGCGGAGGCCGTGTTGAGCGCCAGGCCGAGGCTGCTGATGAGCAACGGCAGCGCCATGAGCGCAGCCGCGCCCAGCCACAGTGGCCGGTATCTGCCGCGCGCCCTCATTCGAATTTCTCGATGCGCTCGCCCAGCAGGCCGCGTGGGCGCAGCAGCAATACCAGGAACATCAGGACGTAGATCGAGGCCTCGCCAGCGGCGGGCAGGAAGTGGATGGTGACGCCGCGCACGACACCGACCAGCAGAGCGGCCAGCACCACGCCCCAGAAGCTGCCGAGGCCGCCGATCACCACCACCACGAAGGCGACCGTGATGATCTCGGCTCCCATGGCCGGATGCACGATGGTGATGGGTGCGAAGAATGCGCCTCCCAGCGCCGCCATCCCCACGCCAAGGGCGACGATCGTCGTCATGTAAGGCTGCAGGCGGATGCCGAGCGTCGCCACCATGTCGGGACGCTGGATGCCGGCGCGCACCACGCGGCCGAACGAGGTTTTGTTGAGCAGCAGCCACACGCCCAGCAGGATCACCGCGACCACGCCAAGCAGCATCAGGCGATAACGCGAGAACAGGAAGTCGCCGATGATGACCGCGCCCTTCAGGCCCTGTGGCATGGCCGCCGATAAAGGCGCCGCACCCCAGATGATGCGGATCAACTGCTCGGCGCACATGGCCAGGCCGAACGTCACCAGCAGGCTCAAGATGGGATCGGCCGTGTAGAAGCGGCGCAAGATGAACCGCTCAAAAAGGATGCCGAGCATGCCAACTGCGAGCGGTGACAGCACCACCGCCGGGCCGAAGCCCAGATGCTGCGTGATCTCCACCGCCGCATAGGCGCCGAGGGCGTAGAACGCGCCGTGCGCCAGGTTCACCACGCCGCCGACGCTGAAGATCAGCGACAAGCCGAGCGCGATCAGCAGGTAGTAGCCGCCGAGAACGAGGCCATTCACCACCTGTTCCAACAAAAACACGAACGGGGTCTCAATTGCGCGTAGAGGAAGTTGGTGGCGACGGTCGCACTGCGATGGCCGCGCTGAGGAGGAGCGCGGGACGCCAAGGCGGCGCCCGCGCCAGCAAATTCAGGTGAGCGTGCAGGGGTTCTGCTGTTTGGTCGGGTTGATGACCTCGAGCGGCTCGTTGGCAGCAGGGATAGCCTGCCCGAAGGCCAGGAAGTCCCACTTGTCCTTGGCCTGCCCCTTGGGCTTGACGCTGAAGGGATAGGCCTCCTGCACGAGCTGATGATCCCACGCCCGGAAGTAGGCCTTGCGGGCCTTGAGGACGTCGAACTGCGACTCCTTCTCAAAGTACTCGATCAGCTTGTCGGTGTCGGTCGACTTGGTCTCGTGCATGGCCTGCGCCATCATTTTGAGCGAGACGTATTCGATCCAGGCGTGATTCTCCGGCGGCTTGCCGTGCTTGGCCGTGAAGGTCTTGACGAACTCCTTGGAGCCCGGCGTGTCGAGATCGTGGTGCCAGACGGTCGGCCAGGTGCCGCTCAGATTGCCTTCGCCGGCGGCCCAGGCGTCGGCCGTGTTGAGGTTGAAGCCGACGATCGGATAGGGCAGGCCGAACTCGGCGTACTGCTTGATCAGGTTCGTGACCTGGTTGCCGGCCAAGTTGCAGCAGACGACGTCCGGCTTGGCCTGCCGGATCTTGAGCAGATAGGGGCTGAAGTCGGTCACGTCGGTGGCGATCAGCTCGTCACCGATCAGCGTGCCCTCGTTGGCGGCGAAGAACGCTTTGGCCGCGCGCAGCAGATCGTGGCCGAACACGTAGTCGGCGGTCAGCGTCGTGAACTTCTTGCCCTTGACCATATTGTCGCACAGCAGCGCCTTGCCGACTGCGTTGACCATCACCGTGTTCGGGATATCGACGTGGAAGGTGTACTTGTTGCAGCCTTTTCCGCGCAGCACATCCGAGCGCGCCCCCACCTGCATGAAGAGACGCTTGTTGCGCGCCGCCACCTGCATGATGGTGACGGCCGAAGCGGAACTGATCTCGCCCATCAAAACCGTGGCGCCATCCTGCTCGAGCATGCGCTGAGCCTTGGTTGCTGCCGTGGCGGGGTTGACTGAGTCTTCCGAGATGACGTCGAGCTGGCGTCCCATGACGCCGCCCGACTTGTTGATCTCCTCCTCGGCCATGCGGAGGCCGAGCTGGGCGTAGGCACCCAGCGCGCCGAGGAAGCCGGTCAGGGGCGTCAGATGCCCGATTTTGATCTTGTCCGTCTGGCCGCGTGCCATTGACGGAAATCCCAGCGTGTACGCGCCGGCAATTGCCGCGCCGCCTTGCAATACGCTGCGCCGGCTCTTGGTGTGCATGGGCTAACCTCCTCCACTAGCTTGTTATTTTTCGGTGATGGCGGTCGCCATCCACGGCCGCTCTTGTTGCGCATTATAAGTTTGCATACGACAATGTGAAATCTGTTTTTTTGATCGGCGCTATCAGCGCGGCTGCTCGGGCCGGCGGTCGCCCGGCATCGCTGCGGGGCAATTGCGCGAGCTTGGCAATTGTCATAGCCGGCCATCTCCCTCTCCTAGAGAGTGGCGGCATGCGCATACTCCTAGCTTGCATCACCTCGATGCTGTTCGTGCTGTCGGCTATGGCTCACCCCTACGCGGAGCCAAGGCCCAGTGACCCACGGCGCGTGGCGATTTCGAGCCACTTCGAGCGCCACGTGGAGGAGCTGCGGGCGGGTGAAGCTCACACCGACGATTACCTTGTCATCAGTCTGGAGATAGCGGCGCTGCGCCGGGACCATCCCGAGCACCGGGAATTTCTCGACCGGTATCTCCAGAGCCTGCTGCCGCGTTGACGAGGCGCGCCAGCTACGAGCCGAGGTCGCTCGATCCGGGATGCCCGTCGGGACGCCGCCCTGGCGCCCAGTGATAGCCCAGTGATACTTGCGCGGGCCTTCCCTGATGGACAGGTCGTTGATGCCTGCGCCGGGTCGCGCGAGTTCTACGCGTTCTCGGCCATGCGGGTCTTGTGCGCCGCCGGTCCGGCGTTGCAGGGCGGGCGTGGCGGGCGATGCGTAGCTTTGCTCCTTACGTCTCGAGGGCAGACGTGCCCTCATGGTCGATGGGTGGGCGTTTCAGGCTACCCCGAAACGTTGACGCGAGCAGAAAATGATACAGTGAGCTTGGGCGAACCTGTGCGTTCAGCACGCTCGAGGCTTCCCGCCCGGCGTGGTGCACAAGGTCCGGATCTTCGGCGTCTTGGTCTTGGGCGAGGCCTTCCAGGTGGTTTTCTTGTCGAGCTTGAACTCCTTTGGATTGAACGCCCGCGCAGCTTTTTGTTTGGTCGTGAACCCGTCGGCCTTGTTGGCCCGGCTGTCCTGCGCTTCGCCGACCCCGATTTGCCTAGCCTCCTTGGCACCCCCCGTTTTGTCCTTGGCGTTGATCTGCCAGAGGCCCTTGGAGTCCTCGCCGTGCGCGTTGCGCTGCTCCGCGTAGGCGGCACCAGCGAGGCAGGTAGCGGCAAACGCCAATCCCACCATTATGTTCATAACGCTTTCCTCCCGTGCATGCCGGCCTGCATGCTGGCCCGTTTTCCCCAGGCTCAGGCGTGGCGAACGATTGGGTGCTGGTGCGCTTCGCTACTTTGCCGGCCAAGCCTCTTGAACATGGTATCTCTTGGTCGGCTTGTTGCCTGCCATTTGTTGCCTGCTGCCCGGGGCTGGTCTCCAGCCCCGGCCGAATACGCGGCCGAGGCCAGAGCACGACTTGCCGTTTCGGTGGCGTCGGGTCTATCGCGATTTCAGGGTGCCGGTCTTCTTCTGCTCAGGGCCCTGGTTGGCCTTGAGAGGCATTTTCGGTGTCTTGATCTTGCACACCTTGTTGCCTTGGATCCACACCGCTTCATAGCCGTTCGGACAGGCGAACGCCGGCTGCGCAAGGGCAGCAAGACCGCCCAACGCAACGACTGCAGCAATGGTCTTTTTCATGGAATGGCTCCTTTGGTTCGACAGACGCCCCGGCGCCTGCAAACCATTGGTCGCGGCGTGCCCCAAAAAGGTTCGGTCACGCATGATTTTTTCCAATATTCCGAGCGTGGATTGGCCGAGCCTTTGGGCTGGCCAGGGCTGGGCTGGTCAGGGTGGGCTGGTCAGGGTGGGCTGGTCAGGGGGGCTCGCCAGGGGGGCGCTGGTCTGAGCGCAAGTTCGGGGGCAATCCGCCCGCCCGGTCGATTACTTTGCCAAATCGGAAGCATTTTTTACCTTGCGTTTCCGTGATGTTGCCACACTGCTCGCTCAACGATCGCAGGGGCGGCTTCCGGCAGGGGTCCGCCGACGGGGAAAAGTGCATGCGTCGACGCGTTGCCGTCATTTGTTGCCTGTTGTTCGCGACCAAGGCTGCGGCAGAGCCATCTCCTCTGAGCGGCGAGACTCTCAAGGCGGCCGTGATCGGTGCCGTGCTGGAGGTGGAAACGCCGTTGGGCGTCAGGGTGCCGCTGCGCTATTCCGAGGACGGCCGGGTCACCGGCGAAGCACGCGGCCTGGCCTACTTCCTGGGTTCCGAGACTGACACGGGCAAGTGGTGGGTGTCCTCGGACCGCCTCTGCCACAAGTGGAGCAAGTGGTTCGACGGCGTGCTCCAGTGCATACGCATCAGTCGGCAAGGCTCACGCATCTTCTGGCGCCGCGACGATGGCGAGACGGGAACGGCCGTGCTCTCCAAGCCGCCGACCCCTCCCCGAGTCGTCGCTGCGGCTCCCAAGGTCCCGGACCCGATCCCCGAGCCGGTCACCCGAGAGGCGCCTGAGCCTGAGCCCGCCGTTTCGTATTCCGCGTCCATGGCTGGCGGCCTGTCGATCTACCCGCCACGCACCAACTCCGTCCCCGTGACAGGCTCCGTCGACAGGGAACCAGCGCTGAGCAGCGAGCCCGTCATCGCGCCCCGCAATACCGAGCCAGTCCTTACCAATCGCGCCGACGACAAGCCGGTCGAGCCGGCCGACAAGACGCTGCAGGCCGCGGCGCCGAAGCAAGCCATCGTAACCCAGCCTTTGCCTGCAAGTCCCGAGCGTCCTGCGCAGACCTTCCGGGTGGCCGGCGTTGCTTCGGACGATGTTCTCAATGTCCGTGACGGACCCTCGGCCGACTACCGGGCGACAGGCGCCATCCTGCCAGACGCCGTTGGCGTACGCATCGTCGGTCGGTGTCAGGCCGAGTGGTGCCCGATCGCCCACCGTGGCGTTACCGGTTGGGTGAACAGCTTCTACCTGATCGAGGAACCTTCGATGCGCGGTACAGAGCGTTTGCGCCGTCCGGGCACCGAGTATCGGCGATAATCCGAGCCTATTGCAGCGCCCGCGACCCCACGGCTTCGAAAGCGAAGCTGCGGTTCCAGTCATCCTTCATGCTGACCACGACCCAGCCCTTGCTCTTTGCCTCGTCATAGAGCGCCTGGGTGAAGGTGCCAACTTTGCTATCGGGCAGCCCCCGCGCCGGACCGTATGCATACTCGCGTTTGGCGTCGTCATGCAGCACCAGCATCGACATGCGCGGACCCTCGCCCGCCCACGTGTATTCAAGCATTTGCCGATCGCCCGTCGAGTTGCCAAACGAAACGTAGGGCCGGCGGCCGATCATCAGGTGGATGCCTTCGACCTTTCCGGCGTTGTTGTCGTTGAGCAGCAGCTTAGGATCCTTGATCAGGGTGGGTTTGCCGCTGTGGTCGTAGCCGTATGCGGTGCCGAGCGCCGTGCCGACCACCTGCTCGGGAGGAATGCCGTAAACCTGCTCTGCGTAGACCCGCACGAAATCCTGGCCGCCGCCGGTCACGATGTAGGTCTTGTAACCGTTGGCTCGCAGATAGTGGAGAACCTCCTGCATCGGTTGATAGGTCAGATCGGTATAGGGGCGGTCCCAGCGCGGATGCCTGGCCGTCTGCAGCCATGCCTTCACCTCAGCGGTGAACTGCTCGACCGTCATGCCCGTCATGGTGGCCAGCAGGACCTCCTCGATCTCATGCAGCGGCAGCTTGGCGATTGCCTCGCGATCTGCGGATAGAACCGTCTTGAACGGCTGCCGCTCCCTCAATTCGGGTCTGTGCTGCACGACGGTTGGAACGCGATCCAGGCAGTACAGCACCTGCGTGTACATCGGCTGCTCAACCCACAGCGTCCCGTCCTGGTCGAAGGTGGCGATGCGCGCTTCCGGCGGCACGTAGCTGCGCATCGACTTGTCGACGGTGGCCTGTACGAAGCCGGTGATGG
>DASTOW010000091.1:0-2284 GCA_035762425.1 Hyphomicrobiaceae bacterium
GGTCATCGGTCCGTCGCACGCGACGGGCTTCCGCGTCCTCGATCTGATCTGCGGCGCCTTGGGACGAAGCCGCCTGGACCTCGACCCCGCCCGCGACTGGGTGGGCGAACTGCTGGCGCTGCCGAAGCAACGAGGCGAAGACGAAGGCTTCTACCACGTGACCGAGAAGCCGTTCGAAGCGATGTGGTCGCAGGGTGTCCCCCAAGCTTGCCTGCGCGCGATGCAGCACTGGTGCGACGAGCGCAAGATCCCTTTCATGACCATCTTGTGGCCGTTCCTGCAGGGGCTCGGCAACGGCCGGTACTACCCCTTCCAGAAGCTCCACGATCTCGTCGCGGCCGACTGCAAGGCCGCCGGGATCCCGTTTCTCGACGTGCTGCCAGCTCTCGCCAACACGCCGGCCGAGGACCTCTGGGTCACGCCGCACGACCCGCATCCAAACCCGCTGGCGCAGGAGCTCGCGATCCGCCTGATCGAGCCGTTCGTGGCCAGGCACTGCGGCTTTTGAGCCGTTTCCCCGCCGCGCCACGCGCCGCAGGCCGTCGCGAGAAGCGACGCCGTCGCGCCGTGCGGCGGGACGGAGTCGCTGCTCCCCGGTTCAGGGCGATTCTAGGAACTCTGAAATTGACCGGGCGCCAGCAATCTTTTACAGGGGCTGCCCTTTCGGGCACTCGCACGCCCTCTGCCAGCCCTGGTTTCCGCCACAGTCATCCGGTTCGACTGTAGCAGCAGGTTGGTTCGACCCTGCTTGCTCGAGCAAGGTCCGATCGTGATTCCCAGCAACCGCAAACCTCCCCGACGCCGCGGAGCGGATCCACCTTGACTGTCCTGTTTCCCAAGTGGACCAACAAGTTGCCGGCCGTGCTTGCGCTCGGTGCGGCGGCGATGGGCCTGTTCGTGGTCTTCGCAGTGTCCTTCTGGTTCTCTCCCTACCACACGGATGTCGGCTACCAACCGCACCAGCCGATCGCGTACAGCCATGCCTTGCACGCCGGCGCATTGGGCATGGACTGCCGCTATTGCCATCGCATGGTGGAAGAAGGGCCGCACGCGACCATCCCCGATGCGGAGACCTGTCTCGGCTGTCACCGCCACGTGATGAAGGACAGCATCGCGCTCAAGCTCCTGCGCGACCAGGCTGGGGCCGACGCCAGGGGTGACGGCCCCCCGATCGAGTGGGTCAAGGTCCACCTGCTGCCCGACTACGCCTACTTCAATCACGCCGTGCACGTCAGGGTCGGGGTCGGGTGCGCGAGCTGCCATGGCCGGATCGACCAGATGGAATTCGTGCGTCAGGCCGAGCCGCTGAGCATGGGCTGGTGCCTCGAGTGCCACCGTGATTCGGCCGCGCACATCCGCCCCGCGGGCGTGTCGGTCACGCAGATGGACTGGGTCCCCACCGAGGCCAGCATCGCCGCGGCCCGAAGGCAACTCGAGTGGCAGGGTGAGAACCCACCCGAGTTGAACCCTCCGACCCACTGCGCGGCCTGCCACCGATGACCATCGATCCGACCAAGCCGATGTCCACGATGAACGAGCCACAGAACCTCGAACTGCAGGGCGGCCAGTCATTGGCAATGGTGCCATCGGCCGCGGCCCAATCGGCCAACGAACCGGCCATTGGCGGCGAACCGGAGGCGGTCTACTGGCGCAGCCTCGGTGAGCTCGAGAGCTCGCCGGAGTACCAGAGCGCCGTCGCGCGTGAGTTCCCCGAAGGCATCGCCGATGCGCCGGACGAAGTGTCGCGGCGCGGTTTCCTCAGCGCGGTCGCCGCTTCGGTCGCTCTCGCCGGTCTCGCTGGCTGCCGCAAGCCCGAGACCCACATCCTGCCGTTCAACAAGCGGCCCGAAGGCTTCAAGCCCGGGCTGCCGCAGCTCTACGCGACGACGTTGTCGCGGCGTGGTTACGGCATCGGAGTCCTCGCCAAGAGCAGCGATGGCCGGCCGACGAAGATCGAGGGCAACCCCGCGCACCCGAGCAGTCGCGGTGGCAGCGATCTGCAGCTGCACGCCGAGTTGCTGCAGCTCTACGATCCGAGCCGCAGCCGCCGGGCCCGCAGCCCGAAGCAGGCCGCCGCAGCGCACGAGCAGCCGCATGGTGCAGGCGACGGACATGGCCACCAGGCACCGGTCGCCGAGCCGGACGTCTGGACCGAGTTCTTCGGTTGGCTCGACGAGGCTTCGAAGGAACTGGTCAACATCAAGCGCGGCGAGGGCCTGCACGTGCTGATGCCGCAGACCTCCTCGCCATCGCTGCTCGCCGCCGTGGAGCGCATGCAGAAGGG
>DASTOW010000092.1:0-2341 GCA_035762425.1 Hyphomicrobiaceae bacterium
TCAATGAGGCGGTTGGCCTGCTCTGCGACCATGCGGATGCCAAGATTCTGGCCGGCGGCCAAACCCTTGGTCCGATGCTCAACCTGCGCCTCGCCCAGCCTGCGCTGTTGATCGACATCACCCGCATCGCCGAGCTGGCGGCCGTGACGGAGGACGCAGACGCCATCACGATCGGCGCCACCGTCACGCATGCTGCCATCGAGGATGGCCGTACACCGGCTTCGACACACGGTTTTTTGCGCGAGGTGGCGCGCGGCATAGGCTATCGCGCCGTGCGCACGCGCGGCACCATCGGCGGTAGCCTCGCCCACGCCGATCCCGCGGCCGACTGGCTGTCCTGTCTGACGGCGCTGGGCTCGGTCGTGACCATCGCCGGTCCCAAGGGCACCCGGCAGATGCAAGTGGCCAAGTTCGCGCGCGGTGCCATGGAGACCGACCTGGCCGCCGACGAACTCGTGCTCGCGGTGCGCGTGCCCAAACTCTCGCCCCGCGCGCGCTGCGGCTTCCACAAGATTTGCCGGAAGGCCGGCGAGTTTGCCGACGCCATCGGTGTCGTCGTGGAGGATCCCGATAAGGGGTACTTTTGCGCTGTCTCGGGCGCCACGGCTGGACAGCCGCTCGTTATGGACATGCGCGTTGCACCCGATCGCAAAGCATTGACCCTTGCTGAGGCGCAGACCCTCCTGAAGGCGGCGCGCTACGGTGGTGACGCCTACGAGATGCGGTTGCATGCCGTCGCCTTGCAGCGCGCCTACCAGCGGGCCTACGCCACATGACGCGCCTAGCCCTCACCATCAATGGCAGGCGGGTCGAGGCTGAGGTCACGCCGCGCACGCACCTTGCCGACTTCCTGCGCGAGCACCTGCTGCTGACCGGCACCCACATTGGCTGCGAGCACGGCATCTGCGGCGCTTGCACCGTTTCGATCAACGGCGACATCGCCCGCTCGTGCATCACCTACGCGGTGGCCTGCGACGGGGCCGATGTCCGCACCATCGAGGGCTTCGATGACGATGCCCTGATGGCGCGCCTGCGGCAGGCCTTCAGCGCCGAGCACGCTCTGCAGTGCGGCTACTGCACGCCCGGCATGCTGATCGCCGCGCGCGACCTCATCTGCCGCAAGGGCGGGCTGTCGCGCGCCGAGATCCGCACCGAGATGAGCGGCAACCTGTGCCGTTGCACCGGCTATGTCGGCATCGTCAGCGCCATCGAAAGCGTGATGGCAGAGCGTGCCGCGCTCATCTTGCAGCCCAGGCCCACCGCCTCTGGCTGGCTCGGCCCTGCACCGGGCCCACAGGCCGGCCAACCGACCGTGCAGGTCGCGGCCCCAGCCGCGCTGCGCCACCCGCCAGCATCTCGTCCGGCGCTGGCTCGGTCCGCGCCTGCAAAGGCCCAACCCATCGAGGTTACGGTCGGCGCCATCGAGGATCGCGACGGCGCGACGCGCATCATGCAGAGCTTCGTCCTTGCGCATCCGCTCGATGCCGTTTGGGAGCTGATGGCTGATGCCGAGGGCGTCGCCCGCTGCATGCCGGGCATGTCGCTCGATGGTCCGCCGGACGGCGACCAAGTGAAAGGCCGCCTTGAGGTCAAGATCGGGCCCATTGCGGCGAGCTTTGCCGGCGCCGGCACCTTGCAAAAGATTGCCGCCGAGCATCGTCAGATCATCGAAGGGCATGGCGGCGACCGCAAGAGCGGCTCGCGCGTCTCGGGCAGCGTCGACTATCGCCTCGCAAAAGTCGCAGACGCGGCGGGCAGCGAGGCAACACGCGTCGATGTGATCATGAGCTACGTGCTGACTGGTCCGCTCGCGCAGATCGGCCGGTCCGGGATGGTGCGCGACCTCGTGCGCCGCATCGGCGAGGCGTTTGCGCAGAACCTGGATGCGCAGCTGCGCGATCCCGCCGCGGCTCTGCCGATGGCGCAACTGGCGGGCGTTTCGCTGTTTGCCCGCGTGCTGGTCGATCGCCTGCGGGGCCTCATGGCGCGCCTATTTGCATGGCATGGCCCCAAGCATGGCTGAGCCCCCAGGGGTGAGCCTCCCATGGCTGAGCCTCCATGGCTGAGCCTCAAGCATTGCCGAGGAGAGATCCCGCGCTCTCACCTCGGCCGACCAGCCCCGCCCTGGCTTATGCCGAACGCGATGCTGCCTGGTTGTGTTTCGTCACTTAATTGTTTGTGGACGATCCCGCGGTTTGCCATTTTTGGCCTTGCGCGATGTCGCTGAATCGCACCTACAAGAAGTCAGTATGTGAGCCCGCCGCGACCACGGCTGGGTTGCGGGGAGACATTGCAGAGAAATTGATTGTCGGATGCTGGACTCAATTCTACGCCAGCGGGG
>DASTOW010000093.1:0-6335 GCA_035762425.1 Hyphomicrobiaceae bacterium
GAGGGGCGGACTGCCTCGTAGTAGTGATGATGGCTCTGTAGTGGAGCTGGAGCGAAGGGGGCGGGTCATCGCCGTTGATTTGGGCCAACCGGTTCGCCGGGATGAGTCCTTCGTTCAACGGAAGGCGGCAGCCTTCGTGCGGTGGCACGAGCCGGATGATGCGAGAGTATCCTGTCCGGATCTGTGAGGGGCTCGGGGTGCAACTCCCCGGGCCTACTCGGCATCATCGGACGTTTGCTAGGGCCTGCGGAAGACGTTGGCCAGCAACGCTATTCCCCTGCGGATCTCGCCCTCCCCAGCGCAGCGTAACCAGTCGTGTAGCCGGCGCGGCTCGTTGGGACACCATAGTTTGAGGCATACGAGCCGGAGGTAGACACCGAGGCCCCGCCTACACGCTGCGTGAGAACACTTTGAGAGCCGCGTCGATGTGGGTTGAACCAGACAACGACGTGATGGCGACCTGCACGACTGGGCCGCCGAATGCTGCCGACAATCAGACAATCAGCTGTTCAGGCCCGCGACGATCGGCATGCGCGCGGCACGGATGGCAGGGAACAGGCCGCCGATAAGGCCAACCGCCAGCGCCAGGATTACACCCTGGACGACCAGAGCCGCGCTCAGCTTGAAGCTGAACACGACCTGCGTGAAGCTGGCCCCGAGCGTGGAGGTGCTGAAGCCGTCGAAGACCAGGTAGGTCGCCGTGGCACCGATGACGCCGCCGAGCGCGGCCAGGATGAGCGATTCCACGAGCGTGCCGACGAAGGCGGGAAAGCCGCCGAAGCCGATGGCGCGCAAGGTGGCAATCTCCACCGCGCGCGCCGCCACCGAGCTGTACATGGTGTTGAGCGCGCCGGCCAGCGCGCCGAGCGCCATGGCGATCGCCAGTGGCCAGCCGAGCTTCTGGATCAAGTCGGAGGTCTGCGATGCCTGGTCGGCGAAGTAGGCGGCCTCCGACTTGACGTCGAGCTTCAATCGCGGGTCCTCGTCGACGTAGCGCTTCAAGGTGTCGAGTGCGGCCGGGCTCTGCAGCCGGGTGCGCACGGTCTGTACGACGTTGTTGCGGTTAAACAGGCTCTGCACCACCGGTAGGTCGGCCCATATCTCGGATTCGAACACGCTCCCGTCGGCCTCGAACACGCCGACCACTGTCCACCGGCTGGTGGAGAATGAAACGGTACTGCCGATCTCGAAGCCATGGAACTCGCGCAACAGCGCCTTGCCGACCACGATCTCGTTGGCGCCGGGGTTGAACATGCGCCCCTCAGTGATCCTGATGCCCTTGCGCACGGCGGCACCCTCCACGCCGATGCCGCGCAAGGGCAGGTTGGCCTTGGTCTGGCTCGTGCGCTTGAGGCCGTCGACGATCAGATAGAGTTCCGCCGACACCAGCGGCTTGCCCTCCGGGTTGCGGGCGATGCCCGGTCCCTCCTCGACGAGCCGCACCTGGTCACGCGACACCGTGCTGTTGATCTCGGCCTGCGATCCGCCCCGCAGGACGATGGCGACGTCCTCGGCACCTGCGCTCATGAGTGTGCGCTGGAACCCGTTGGCCATCGCCAGGAACGACAGCAGCACCATCACCACCAGGGCGATGGCAACGACGGTCGAAAGCGACAGCCAGAAGCGCTGCGGAATACTTTTGACGTTGATGGTCGTCACGGCGGCGACTTGCAGCAGGAATGAGCGCATCGGTCAGCTCCGACCCAGGGCAGTGGCGATGTCGAGGCGCATGGCGTTGATGGCCGGGACCAGGCCGGTGGCGAGGCCGAGCCCCAGCATCAATGCAACGCCGGTCAGCGCAATGCTGGGCGTGACCGCGAACCCCGGTATGAAGTTGCCGACGCTGGTCTCCATCGCCGCCGCGAACGCCCAGGCCAGGGCAATCCCGGGAAGCCCGCCAAGAAGCGCCAGCAGCACCGATTCACCGAGCACCAGGCGCAGAATGCGGCCGCCGGAGAAGCCCAGCGTCTTGAGCACGCCGATCTCGCGCGTGCGCTCGCGCACGGCCATCACCATGGTGTTGCCGACGATCATCAGGATGGTGGCGAAGGCCGCGCCCACGACGAGCGCGACGATCAGGGCGATATTGCCGAGCTGCGCCGCAAACCCCTTGTTGAAAGCCTTCTCGGTATCGGTCGAGGTTTCATGGAAGGAGTTGGCGAACATCTGGTCGATGGCCTTGGCCACGCGATCGTTCTGCGACGGCGCGGTGGTATTGAGCGCCATCCAGCCGATCAGGTCGCGGCCGAGGTTCTGCGTCTCGTTGAAGTACTGGTACTGGAACACCATGAAGTTGGTGTCGACGTTGGGCTTGCGGCCGGTGAAGGTGCCGACAATGGTGAAGTCCCAGGTGCGCGAGCCGTTCTTCTGCGTGAAGATGTTGCTCATTATCGGCACGCGGTCTCCGACCTTCCAGCCCCATTTCTTCAGCATGTTCTCGCCGACCAGGGCACCGGTGCGCTCGCGGATGAACGCCTGCTGAGCATCGGCCGGGACGTTGATCTGGTCGTCGTAGACCTGCATGTAAGTCTCCGGCTCAACGGCCATCACGATCAGGAAATTCTTCGGGTCCTGATAGTAGCCGCCGAACCAGTTAAAGTGCGTCGTCTGCCGCACGCCTTCGATGCCGCGCACGCGATTGAAGTAGGCAACGGGCAGGGGCTGGGTGAAATTGATTTTGTTGACCACCACGAGACGGTCCGCGGCCGCCACCTCCTCGCCGGCGTTGAAGGCGCGCTCGAAGCCGGCCAGTACGCCGAAGATCAGGAAGGCGATCAGGATCGACACCAGCATCAGGGTGGCGCGCAGCTTCTTGCGGAACAGGTTCTTGCCGATCAGGACGAAGTCGTTCATGCCGCCAGGTCCTTCTCGATGAACCGTCCCTTGTCGAGGTGCAGCGTACGGCGCGCGTAGCGGGCGGCCGCCGGGTCGTGCGTGACCATGACGATGGTCTTGCCGAGGTCACGATTGAGGATTTGCAGGGTCGACAGGATCTCGTCGGCCGTGGTGCGGTCGAGATCGCCGGTCGGCTCGTCGCACAGCAGCAGCTTGGGGTCGGAAACGATGGCACGCGCAATGGCGACGCGCTGCTGCTGGCCGCCGGACATCTCGCGCGGATGGTGCTTGGCCCGGTCGGCTAGTGTGACGATCTGGAGCGCGGTCTCGACATGCTGGCGGCGCTGCGGCTTGCCGAGCTTGGTCAGCAGCAAGGGCAATTCGACGTTCTGCGCTGCCGTCAGCATCGGCATCAGATTGTAGAACTGGAAGATGAAGCCGATGTTGGCCGCACGCCAGCGGGCGAGATCACCTTCGCCCAATCCGTCGATGCGCTCGCCCGCGACATGGATCTCGCCGCTGTCGGCCCTATCGATGCCGCCCAAGAGGTTGAGCAGCGTGGTCTTGCCGGAGCCGGAGGGGCCCATCACCGCGACGAAGTCGCCGGCTGGGATGGACAGATCCAAGTGATCGAAGATAGTGATTTTCTCCTTGCCCTTGACGAAGGCCTTGCCGAGGCCCGACAGGCGAACGAGCGGGACGTTGGACATCGATCTCATTCTCCAGTTGTTGGCGCGGGGGTGCGCTTCAGTTGGCGGACGACGCCGTTGCGCCGCCTGCCCCGTCTTCGAGGAATTTGACCTTGACCGCCATTTCCGGAAGGACGCGCGGGTTCTTCTGCTTGAGCCCGATGCGCACCTTGACGGTTGCCTTCTCGCGGTTGGCGGTCGGCACGACGGCGATCACCTCCGCGGGAATTGTCCAATCCGGATAGGCATCGAGCACGGCGGCGATGGCCCCGCCGGTGCGAACACGACCGATGAATGCCTCGTTGACATCGACCTCGATCTCGATCGAGTCCATGTCCACGATCGTGCAGATGCCGGTGCGCGTGAACCCGCCGCCCGCCGAGATCGGCGAGATCATCTCGCCAGGCTGAGCGCTGCGCTCGACGACCACCCCTGCAAACGGCGCGCGAATCTTGTGCTTGTCGAGCACCGTCGCGTTGCGCTCGGCGTCGAGCCGCGCCGTCTGGAAGTTCGCCTGAGCCTGGCCAAGCTGGGCCCGAAGGACGCCAACCCTGGCCTCGGCCTTGGTCAGGTCCGCCTCGCTGGCAACGCTCTTCTGCAGCAAGCTCTGGACCCGGCCTAGGATGCGCTCGGCTTCCCGCAAATCGGCCGCGATTGCGGTTGCAGCGGCCTCAGCCGCAACGGCCCTGGATTGCGCCAGCGTGAGATCAGCCTGCGCGAGCACGCTGTCGAGCCTCGCTACAATCTGGCCGGCCTCCACCACCATCCCCTCGTCGACGAACAACTCGACGACCTTGCCGGTGATCTCCGCCGCCACCGTCGCCTTGCGCCGCGCCACTACGTAACCCGAAGCACTGAGCCCGCCGGCGGCGCGCGGCTCCGCTACAGATGCGCGTGGTCTTTCTGGTGCAGCCGTCGCAGTCTCGGTTGCAATGGAGACGCGCTGTTCGGTATGTCCGCCGACCCAGAATTGAGAGAGCAAAAACCAGAGGCCAGCAACCAGCGCAGCCATGACGACGCCGCCCGACGCAAGCAGCTTGCCCCACGACCTTCCCGCAGTCGCCGACGGTGTGGTCGTGCCCCTGTCGATAGCCAGCGACCGCAGTAGTTTTGTTCTGTCTTGGCCCATGCGGCTCTGCCTGCGAAATTAGGCCCTCGCCCCTACTGGCTAGATGTGGCCGAACTGCAGCGATATCGTGACAACAAACTCATCGCACATTGCAGCCCCGTGACGAGGCAATCGGAGTAAGCGACTTTGGCGGGTTCGGGTGCATTCGCAAGCAGATGACCACTAGCGTGGTTGCGTGCGCCATCAATCTTTTCACCCGCGATTGATGCAAGACGCTCCTCGGCGCCAGATGCGGTTCGTTCGATTGTTCGCGACCCAAGTTACTGCGTCCGGGTCTGAATCATTTCGCGCCGAACTTCAATGCCGTCGCCCGGCAAGGGCCCTAAGCCCCCTCGGCAAATTATCGGATGCCGCCGCAATCCATTGCAACACGCGGCGCTGACGCAATTGCGGGTCATGCGGCTTGGCGCAGCCGCGCGAGTACTTTCAGACCGGCATAGCCGTCGGCAGGCTCCAAGCCTACTTTGCGCTGGAAGTTGCGCACCGCGAGCATCGTCTCGCGACCAACCCGGCCGTCCGTACCGTCGGTGTTGAAGCCGAGGGAGGTGAGGCGGCGCTGGATTTCCTGCACTTCGGCCAACGTCGGTGTGCGCTCGCCTCCCGGGAACTGCTGCACGAATGGCCCTTCGCCGCGAATCCGGTCGCCGAGATGCAGGATGGCCAGAGCATAGGTGTTGGCCGGATTGTACGACCGGATCGCGTAGAAGTTCTGCGTGACGAGAAAGGTCGGCCCGCCGGCAACCGGCTGCCACGGACGCGCCTGCTCATGCGGTCGTGGGAACGGCTTGCCGTTCGCCTGCCGGACGCCGCGCTCCTGCCACGTCGAGATGGCTTGCATGGCCGCGGAATCCGCACGGACGCTGGCGGGCAATCGCACTTCGTAGCCCCAGCCCTCGCCGGGGCGATACTTGCCGCGCCGCAGGATGTACTGGGTGGTGCCGGCGAGCGCATCGTCGGGTGGCCCGAACGGCGAGATGCGCCCGTCCGCATTGAAGTCGACGCCCATGTTCAGCCAAACCTCGGGCATCCATTGGGTGTGGCCCATGGCTCCGGCCCACGATCCGATCATGTCGCTTGGCTTGGCCCAGCCGCGATCGATGATGACGAGGGCATTCACAAGCTCCTGTTCCCAGTACGAGCGCCTGCGCGGCTCGCCCCAGGCCAGCGCTGCCAGCGCCGGAATGATCGGTCGCATGTGCTTCGGGTTGACGACTACGTCGCCGAATGCCGACTCCATGCCCCACAATCCGAGCATCACGTAGCGGTCTACGCGATACTGACGCTCGATGCGCTCTAGGAGGGCTGCGTGTTCACGCGCGCGCTCCTTGCCCGTTACGATGCGCCAATCGGACACCCGGCGATTGAGGTACTGCCAAACCTGCTCGCGGAATTCCGGCTGCGCGCGATCGAGTGCGTAAACCGAGGTGTCGGGGGTGACGGCGCCCATCACCCGGCTGTAGGTCGCATCCGAGACGCCGCGGGCGCGCGCGCGCGCTCGAAACGTCTCGACCCATTCCGCAAACTTTGGCCGCGGCTGGGCGAGCAGTGGACCGCTGGCGGCGACCGCGGCGATCGCGCCGAAGGTTGAAATCAGAGTCCGACGTCGCATCGATGGCTGCATTGGGCAACTGTATTGTCAGGCCGTGTGCGGTGGCTCGGTGCTCAGAGGTGCATCAACAAAA
>DASTOW010000094.1:0-11272 GCA_035762425.1 Hyphomicrobiaceae bacterium
GATCAGCTCGCTCGGCCGCAGCGGGCTCATCATCAGGTGGCCGAGGTTGCGCGACCAGATCTCCTCGAGGAATGCCACGGCAAAGCCGAGCTGGCTGCGCACCAGGATATCCCACAGCAGAACTGCGCCGATGAACAAGCCGGCCGCCTTGGCGGCAAAGCTCGACGTCTGCGCAAGATAGGACTGCAGGAAACCCCACATTAGCATCTGCACCAGCGGCCAGTAGATCAGCTCAGCGGTGCGCGGCCACGACGAGCGGATCACATACCAATAGCGCAGCACCATCGCCCACACACGCTGGGCCGATGCTGCCAGCGTCGTCTGCTCTCGCAGTCTCGATTGAGCACGGCTCATGATCCCATCTCCGCAGCCTTTGCGCCGCGCCGGGCGATGGCGAGGAACACCTCTTCCAGAGTATCGCGGCCGAAGCGTTGGATCAGCTCGGTGGGCGTCTCGTCGGCGATGATGCGTCCCTTCTCCAGCATGATGACCCGGTCGGCGAGGCGCTCGACCTCGGCCATGTTGTGCGAGGCAAGCACGACGGTAGCGCCGCGCTCCAGACAATATCGCTCGAGCTTGGAGCGCACCCAGTCCGCCGTGTCCGGATCGAGCGATGCGGTCGGCTCGTCGAGCAGCAGCAGCTCCGGCTGGTTGAGCAGCGCCTTGGCGAGGCTGACGCGGGTCTTCTGCCCGGCCGACAGTTTGCCGTACTGGCGGTCGAGCAGATCCGTCAGCTTGAGGTCGTCAGCGATGGCGGCGATGGTGCCGCTTAGCTCGCGCACGCCGTACAGTCTGGCGAAGATCTCGAGGTTCTGGCGAACCGTGAGGCGCATCGGCACGTCTACGTAGGGACTTTCGAAGTTCATGCGATGCAAAACGGTGTGGCGCGCGCGGGCCATGTCGGCACCGAACACGCGTGCCTGTCCCGAGGTCGGGATCACGAGCCCCATCAGCATGGCGATGGTCGTGGTCTTGCCTGCGCCGTTGCCGCCCAGCAGCGCCGTGATCGAACCATGGCCCAGGGTGAAGCTGACGCCGTCCACGGCAGTCACGTCGCGATAGACCTTGCGCAGGTCCCGCACCTCCGCCGGGGGATGGCTGCTAGCATGGCTGGCGGGGGTCAGTTTCTGCATTCCAATGTGCTACGAAAGACCAATACCAGGGCTGCGCCATCGCACTGGGATCGGTGCTTGGCGGCTGCCTCCTATCTGGGGTAGCAGGACGCCACAGGCAAGCGCCGCTGCAAGGGCGCGCAGGCCACCGACAGGGAGACGAGTGCTACGCCATGGTGCAGCCCGAACGGCAGCGAAAAGAGCCGGCCGAGAGCCGGCTGCGGCTGCAAACCGCAGTCCGGCTGCGTTGGTTCGGCGTGATCGGACAGCTGCTGACGGTCGGTTTCGTCTATCTGGTGCTGGGCTTTCCGCTGCCGTTTGGCATTTGCCTGGCCCTGATCGCTCTGTCGGCCTGGCTCAATGTTTTCCTGCGCATCCGCTACCCCGCGCGCACGCGCTTGAGTACGCAGTTTGCCACCGGCCTGCTCGCCTACGATGTGCTGCAGCTGGCGGCGCTGCTCTATCTGACGGGTGGCGTCGAGAACCCCTTCACGTTCCTGCTGGTGGCCCCGGTCACGGTGGCCGCAGCCACCGTGTCGCCGCGCGCCACCGTCGCGCTTGGCATCCTCGCCGCGGCGGCCAGCGCCTGGCTCGTTGCGCACCATCATGCGCTGCCCTGGTACGGCGGGGCCAACCTTGCCATCCCGCAACTCTACAAGCTCGGCGTCCTCGCCTCCGTGCTTTCGGGGATGGTGTTTCTGGCGCTTTATGTCTGGCGGCTGGCCAAGGAAGCAAGGCAGATGACGGACGCCCTAGCCGCCACCGAGATGGTGCTGGCGCGCGAGCAGCAGCTGCATGCGCTGGACGGTCTGGCGGCCGCCGCCGCGCACGAACTCGGCACGCCGCTCGCCACCATCACGCTCGTCACCAAGGAGCTGGCGCGCGAGCTGCCCCCCGACTCTCCGATTGCCGAGGATATCGCGCTGCTGCAGGCGCAAGCCGTGCGTTGCCGAGAGATCCTGCGCAAGCTGACGCGCACGCCTTCCGAGCCCGATCCGCTGCATGCCCGCATGAGCATCACGCAGCTGATCGACGAGGCGGCAGGACCCTATCGCGGTTTTGATGCCGACATTGTCATCACTGCGGCACCCGAAGCCGGTGCCATCGGTACCGATGCCCACGAGCCGGTCGGCGAACGCAGGCCCGGCGTCATCTACGGCCTCGGCAACCTGGTCGAGAACGCCATCGATTTTGCGCGGGACAAGGTGGAGATCGCGGCCACCTGGTCGGCGCGCGAGGTCAGCATCACCATCGCTGACGACGGCCAGGGCATCCCGCCGGATGTCATGGACGCGTTGGGTGAGCCATACATCACGACGCGGCCGTCCCGCGGCGGCGACGCTGGTCAGGACGGCGAGGCATCCGGACTGGGCCTGGGTTTCTTCATCGCCAAGACCTTGCTGGAGCGCTCCGGGGCCACCGTAACACTCGAGAATCGCGAGCTTCCGGCGACCGGCGCCATCGCCAAGGTCAGCTGGTCGCGGGAGTCGTTTGTTAACCAGCAGGCGGCGACACAGGCGTTTGTCGAGCGTCGCGCCGAGGCTCTGGGTGCGAGCCTGGAGAGCGGTATGCGTTAAGTCAGCCTGTGTTGAGGCTTGGGCGGCGGCTCGCGGCTCGCTATATTGCTGGGCACAAGGAGTGATCGACGTGTCAGAAGAAGACGACCTTTCATTCAAGCCGGACGAGCTGCCAGCAGACCGGTCCCTGATCTTGGTGGACGACGATCGGGCATTTCTGCAGCGATTGGAACGCGCGATGCAGCTGCGCGGCTTCGAGGTGCGCAGCGCGCATTCGGTAGCGGAAGGACTGGACCTGATCCGCCAGAAGGCGCCCGCCTTCGCGGTGGTCGACATGCGCCTGGAGGACGGCAACGGCCTCGATGTGATCGCCGAGCTTGCCAAGGCGCGGCCGCAGTCGCGGGCCATCGTGCTGACCGGATACGGCAACATCGCCACTGCAGTGTCGGCCGTGAAGCTCGGCGCCGTCGACTATCTGGCCAAGCCTGCCGACGCCGACGACATTACCGACTCGCTGCTCTCCCCACACGACGAGAAGGCGCCGCCGCCCGAAAATCCGATGTCGGCGGATCGGGTGCGTTGGGAGCACATCCAGCGCGTCTACGAGCTTTGCAACCGCAACGTCTCGGAGACGGCGCGTCGGCTCAACATGCACCGCCGTACGCTGCAGCGCATCCTCGCCAAGCGCGCGCCGAAGTAGCGGCTGCGCCAGAGCTTCGCCGTCATGCAGGATCGCGGGCGAGGCCATGCCCTTTGCCCAGGACTTGCACCTGCGACATGGAACGCGGGCCGCTGAGGCTGCGTTTACTGCTCACTTAGTAAGCAGGAGAGCACAAATGAAAACGATCCTGACCGTCATGGCCCTGAGCATTGCTGCCGCCGTTTCGGCGCCTGCCTTCGCTCAGACCACCACCCCCGCCACGCAAGCCGAGTGTGAGAAGATGGCGGACAAGAAGTGGAACGACACCACCAAGACGTGCGTGCCGAAGTAAGTGCGTTTGACTTGGACGGCAGGTCTAGACCTGCCGTCCTTCTATTAGATCCAGCCTCAATTAGCTCCATCGGCGGCCACTGGCCGCGCCCGCGGCGTTGGCGGCCCGGGCGGCGCCTCCTACAGGTGCGATTGCTCGGCAAAGCCGCCGTCCGGATCCATCACGCCCTGCAAGCGCAGAGCCGCGATGCGCGCAACGCGCAGCGTCATGGCCTTGCGGCGTGCACCCGTGAGCTTGTGCTCAGGGGCCGCCCGCAGCTGCTCGCCGCCATAGCGGTCGGCAATGATCAGACCGGTATCGGTGGGCAAAATCTCGCTTGGAAACTCCGGCGATACCGCAAACAGCAGGCGATCGCAGAAGGCGCGGTACTGCGGCCATTTCTGATCGGACCGGAAGTCCTCGATACTGGACTTGATTTCCACGATCCAGATGGCGCCGTTGGCTGACAGTCCCACCACGTCGGCGCGCCGGCCGTTCGCCAGGGTCACCTCGCAAACCGTTGCCAAGCCTTGCGACTTGAGCAAGCGGGCCACACCACGGCAAATATCGAGCGCGACCTGCGACTGCCGACCGTCCTGGATGGTATCTGGGTATCCGCGCAGGACCACCATGGGCTGCAACCCTCCAAGTGCGATGCGGCAAAAACGGGCCTCAAGCCGATCGGCACCAAGCCCGCAAAGACAAAGTTGACGCCATCGGGTCCGCGTGCCTTTTCATGAGCAACTTCGGGGCATAGGGTCCCGCCGGATCTAGCTATTGGGGTGGCTTATTGCATGTTTTTCAAGCGCTCGCAGCCGAGTGACCGATCGCCTCGCGTGAACGGGGAGGTGACGTCGGTGGCCGCCAAGGCCCAGCCGCTGGAGGCATCCGAACTGCGGCACGTGGTCAATCCGGCCACGCTTGGCTTCAAGACCACCGACGAATTGCACCCGATCACCGGCCTGATCGGTCAGGAGCGGGCCCTGAAGGCCATTCAGTTCGGCGCCAACATCAAAAGCCATGACTTCAATATGTTCGTGCTCGGGCCGCCCGCTTCGGGCAAGAGCACGGCCGTCAAATCGCACCTTGGTCCCAAGGCGGCGGAGGCACCCACGCCGCCCGACTGGGCCTATGTCTACAATTTCGAAAATCCGAACCAGCCCAAGGCTCTGCAGCTGCCGCCCGGGCGAGCTCGGACGCTTGCCAAAGGCATGGTGGCGTCGATCGACGAACTCAGGAACGTGCTGCCTGCGCTGTTCGAAGGCGAAGACTACCAAGTGCGGCGGCGCGCCATCGACGAACAGTTCCGCTCCGGTCACGAGGAGGCGCTGGAGGCGCTGAACAAGAAGGCTCAGGGCCAGAATATCGCCATCCTGCGCACCCCGACCGGCTTCACCATGGCACCGATGCACGAAGGCAAGGTGGTCAAGCCCGAGGTGTTCAACGCCCTGCCGGAGGGCATGCGGCGCGACATCGAATCCAAGGTGGAGGTGCTGCAGCGCGAACTGAGCACCATCCTGGAGCGCCTGCCCAAGACCGACAAGCAGCGCCGGGCGCGGATGAAGGACCTCAATGAGGAAGTGGCCAAAGCGGCCATCATCGAGGCGATGGACGATCTGGTTGCCGCCTTTACGGACGTGCCGGCGGTTGTCGACTATCTGGAGACCGTCGGCGCCGACCTGGTTCGCAATGTCGGCGTGTTCCTGACTACGGGCGAAGAAGAAAACGCCATCGTCAAACAGCCGATCGATACGGTGCACGACGTGCGCTTCCGGCGCTACATGGTCAATGTGATGGTGTCGCATGGCGATGGCGCCTCGAGCGCCGGGGCGCCGGTCGTCGAGGAGCAGAATCCGACCTACGGCAACCTGGTTGGACGCGTCGAGCACATCGCCCAGATGGGTACGCTCGTCACCGACTTCCTGCTGATCAAGCCGGGCGCGCTGCACCGCGCCAATGGCGGCTATCTGCTGCTGGATGCGCGCCGGTTGCTGCTTTCCCCGTTCGCCTGGGAGGCGCTCAAGCGCGCCATCAAGGCGCGCGAGATCCGGGTCGAGCAGCCGGCTGAGACGGTGGGCCTGATATCCACGCAAAGCCTCGACCCGGAGGCCATTCCGCTGGACGTGAAGGTGATCCTGTTCGGGGATCGGGAGCTCTACTACCTGCTGGCGGCACACGATCCGGACTTCACCGGCTTCTTCAAGGTGCAGGCCGACTTCGACGATACCATCGCCCGCTCGAGCGAGAACGACAATGCCTACGCGCGCCTGATCGCCTCGATCGTGAAGGAGCATGGCTTGAAACCCGTTGACGCATCCGGCGTCGCGCGCATCATCGATGAGGGAGCGCGGCTGGCGGACGACCGTGAGAAGCTGTCCATCGAGATTGGACGCATCTCCGATCTGGTTCGCGAGGCCGATTACTGGTCGGGCCAGGCCAAACGCAAGCTGACCACGCGCCAGGATGTGACGCGGGCTATCGAGGAGCACATCCAGCGCGCCGACCGGCTGCGCGACCGCTCCCAGGAGACCATCAATCGCGGCGTGATCCTGGTCGATACCGACGGAGCGGAGGTCGGCCAGGTCAACGGGCTTTCGGTGCTGCAATTGGGCTCGTTCTCGTTCGGCCGGCCGACGCGCATCACGGCGCGGGTGCGGCTCGGATCGGGCCGCGTGACCGACATCGAGCGCGAGGCCAAGCTCGGTGGCCCGCTGCACTCCAAGGGCGTGATGATCCTGTGGGGGTTCCTCGCCGGGCGCTACGCGCTCGACGTGCCGCTCGCCTTGGGCGCCACGCTCGTGTTCGAGCAGTCCTACGGCGGTGTCGATGGCGACAGTGCCTCTTCGGCAGAGCTCTATGCGCTGTTGTCGGCGCTGTCGGACATCCCCATCAAGCAGTCCCTGGCGGTGACGGGCTCGGTCAATCAGCGGGGCGAGGTGCAGGCGATCGGCGGCGTCAACGAGAAGATCGAAGGGTTCTTCGACATCTGTCGCGCCAGGGGGCTCAACGAGGAGCAGGGCGTGCTGATCCCGAGGTCGAATGTACAGCACCTGATGCTGCGCGAGGATGTGGTAGAGGCCGTGCGCAACGGCCAGTTTGCCGTCTATCCCGTGGGCAGCATCGACGAGGGCATCGAAATCCTGACCGGCGTGAAAGCCGGCGAGCGCGGCGCCGAGGGGCGCTTCCCGGTCGGCACCATCAATCGACTGGTCGAGGACAAGCTCAAGTCATTTGCCGAGCGCGGCCGCAACTTCGCCAAGTCGGCCAACTCCTCCGGCGACGGGAGAGACGCGTCATGATTGCCCACGTCGCCCAGGCCGGCGAGGATCGCGGGCGGGTGGTGCTGCAGTTGCGCTCCGCTCACCCGAGCGCGATCGCGCTACAGGCCGCCGTACGCATCGCGCGTGCCTTCCAGTCCGAGATCGAGAGCCTGTTCGTGCAGGACGAGCAGCTGATGGACTGTGCCGACTTCACTTTCGTGCGCGAGATTTCGCTGACCGGCCGCGAGCACCGACGCATGTCGCGCGATGCAGTGGCGCGCGATCTGCATCTGGCGGCGGTGGGAGCGCGCCGCCAGATCGAGGAGCTGGCGCGGCGCGCCGAGGTGCCATTGCGTTCGCGGGTGGTGCGCGACGAACCCTTGCGCGCCCTGTCGATTGCTTGCGCCGAGACCGGTCCGTGGAACGTGGTGGCGCTGTCCGAGCCGTTCACGGGCAGCAACAGCGAGATGCTCAAGCAGCTGCTGGTCGAGATCGCCGGCGCCACTGGGCTGGTGCTGGTTGGGCCCAGGGCCCTACGCACCACGGGGCCAGCCATCGTTGCCGTCGAGGATGTCGAGCACCTGCCCGGCATGCTGAAGGCGGCCGAGCGTCTTGCCGCGCTCGATGGGGCCGAGGTCATCCTGCTGCTGGTCGCATCCGACGACGATCGCCTCCATTGGATGGACGGACAGGCGCGGCTGTTCGTCGAAGCCCGCGAGGACGTGCGCATCGCCTCGGCCGAGATCGCGCGGGGCGAAGCGGCGGTCATCGCCGAGACCCTGCGCAGGCTGCAGGGAGGGTTCGTGATCGGCCAGTTCGGCGGGCTGGTCGTTCCCGATGAAGGCAACCTGCGCCCGCTGTGCGCGGCGCTGGAATGCCCGCTGTTCTTGGTGCGGTGAGGCGCGGCGCAACGGGGGTAACACGGTGAGCATGCTGGCCAACCTGATGGTGGCTCTGGTCGCGCTGCTGCACCTGGGCTTCCTGGTCCTGGAGATGTTTCTTTGGACCTCGCCGTTCGGCCTGAAGACGTTCGGGCTTACGCCCGAGTTTGCCGACCAGTCGCGGGCGCTGGCCGCCAATCAGGGGCTCTATAACGGGTTCCTTGCTGCTGGCCTGATCTGGGGTCTGCTGGTGCAGCAGAACGGATTTGCGATCCAGGTCTTCTTTTTGTGTTGCGTCATCGTTGCCGGTGTGTTCGGCGCGGCGACCGCCAAGGTGTCCATACTATTCATTCAGGCATTGCCTGCTGCGGTGGCATTGGCGCTGGTATTGGCGTCACGCTGAGCGCAGCCGGCCGTGGAGGCCACCTGGCGTGCGGCGGCCGCAGGCGCACCCGCGCGCTGCTCAGTGTGCTAAACCAATGCCTGAAATTGGCAGGCAACGCGGGGTTGACAAGGCTTTGCAGATTAGCGCCTTGCAGGCTTGGTTGAAGCGGGTTTCGGCCTATGCCGAGGCAGCCGTTGAGCGCGTGGCAATGCGCCGCTTGGAGTTGTGGCTTGCATTGTGTTTGACCATGTTCTTCCTGGTAGCCGGTGGTTTGTCCCTGCCCGCGGCGCTGGTTGGCCTTGCCATTGTCATCGCATGGGCGGCACTGATTGCCGACGACAAGCGGCGCATCACACGCATGAGCGAACTGGAACAATACCCGGGCGCCAGCGATCGGCTGTGGCGCATGATGGTGGATGCCGTCCCCGAGCCTGCCGTGGCGTTGGACGGCTCGGGCCATATCCTGCACGCCAACCGCCTGGCCGAGGATCTGTTCGGCTCGCGCCGGCGTGGCGGACACGTCGCCTCGATGACCCGCGACCCAGAGTTGCTGACGGCGGTCGATGAGGCGCTGACCACACGCCAACCGCGCGAGGTGGAGCTGCATAAGCGCGTGCCCGTGGAACGCCGGCTGCTCGCCACGCTAGCCCCCCTCGATCGGCCAGGCTCGGGCGGCGATCCGTCGTTGTTGATATCCTTCCGTGACCTGACGGAGCAGGATCGGCTGGCCCGTATGCGCGCCGACTTCGTGGCCAACGCCAGTCACGAGCTGCGCACGCCGCTGGCCTCCCTGCGCGGCTTTGTCGAGACGCTGCAGGGCGCAGCCAGAAACGATCCCGAGGCGCGCGAGCGCTTCCTCAAGGTGATGAGCGAACAGGCCGAGCGTATGAGCCGCCTGGTCGACGATCTCCTGTCGCTGAGCCGCGTGGAAATGCGCGAGCATCTGCCGCCGGCCCAAAACGTCGATCTCAACGACGCTGTCGCGCATGTCATCCAGGCTTTGCAGCCGCTGGCGGCCGGCACCGGCACCAGCATCGAGTTCAAACGCCTGGATGCGCCCGCCGTCGTCCGAGGCGACCGCGACGAGCTGGTACAGGTGTTCCAGAACCTGGTGCAGAACGCCATCAAGTACGGCAAGAGCGGGGGACGCATCGAGGTCGCTGTTGCCCAGGCGGAGGCGGCCGGCACGCGTCCGGCCCGCTTCATGGTTTCGGTGACCGATGATGGCCCGGGTATCCCACCCCAGCATTTGCCCCGGCTGACCGAGCGCTTCTACCGGGTCAACGTGCTGGCAAGCCGCGAGCGCGGCGGGACAGGCTTAGGCCTGGCCATCGTTAAGCACATCCTCAACCGCCATCGCGGCGAGCTCAACATCAGCTCCAAGGTCGGCCACGGCTCGACCTTCTCGGTCGTCCTGCCGGCTTTATAGACTTAGATTTATATATCAAAATCAATGACATATACTGTCACAATAGCATTGCACGCTGCCGTTAGAAGACAGCTGCGCCAAGGGCGCTGGCTGGCTTCCAAGACGAGATGCGGGCAGGCAGCCAATCACCCAATCAGGGAGATTAGCGTGAACAACGGTTCCAAAGCCCTCGCGGCGGCGGTTGCTGCGGCGGGCATCGTCATGTCGTCCGGCGCTGCTTTGGCAGCACGCGACCAGGTCAAGATCGCAGGTTCGTCCACGGTGCTGCCGTACGCCAACATCGTCGCCGAGCAGTTCGGCAAGACCTTCAGCAAGCTCAAGACGCCGATCGTGGAGTCGGGCGGGTCGTCGGCCGGCCTCAAGCAGTTCTGCGCCGGCCTCGGCGAGAGCGGCATCGACATCGCCAACTCGTCGCGTCCGATCCGTCCCGCCGAGCGCGAGGAGTGCGCCAAGAACGGCGTGACGGACGTCGTCGAAGTCAAGTTCGGCTACGACGGCATCGTGTTCGCCTCCGACGCGCAGGGCCCGTCCTTCGCGTTCGAGCCGAAGGATTGGTACCTCGCCCTGGCGGCCGAGGTTCCCGGTGCCGACGGCAAGCTGGCCGCCAACACCAACAAGACCTGGAAGCAGGTCAATGCGTCGTTCCCGGAGTGGACCATCGCCGCCTACATCCCTGGCGAGAAGCACGGCACCCGCGAGGTGTTCGAAGAGAAGACGCTGCACGCCGGTTGCGTGAAGGCCGGTGCGCATGAGGCCATGGTCAAGGGCGGCATGGACAAGGCCGCTGCCGACAAGGCCTGCATCAAGGTCCGCAAGGACGGTGTCGCCGTTGACATCGACG
Source organism: Hyphomicrobiaceae bacterium (assembly GCA_035762425.1). GTDB lineage: Bacteria > Pseudomonadota > Alphaproteobacteria > Rhizobiales > Hyphomicrobiaceae > AWTP1-13. The sequence continues at coordinate 10,397 of DASTOW010000094.1, forward strand.
GCGACTACACGGAGACGCTGGCGCGGCTGCAGTCCAACAAGCAGGGCATCGGCGTGTTCGGCCTGTCGTTCTATGAGAACAACACCGACAAGCTGAAGGTTGCGACCATGGGCGGCATCTCGCCGTCGGTCGAGACGGTTGCAACCGGCAAATACCCGGTGTCGCGTCCCCTATTCTTCTACGTCAAGAAGGCCCACCTCGGCGTCATCCCCGGCCTCAAGGAATACGTGGAGTTCTTCACCTCCGACCGGATGATCGGCGGCAAGGGCCCGCTGGCGTCCTACGGCCTCGTTCCGCTGCCTGACGCCGAGCGCAAGTCGGTGCAGGAGCTCATCAAGGAAGGCAAGACCATGTAGCTCGCGCCGATGCGCCGGTGCTGATGGATCGGCGGATTGGCATGAGGTAATCCGAAAGAAGGCGCCGGGGCTGATCGCAGTCCTCGGCGCCTGTTCGCAAGCGGGAGCTTCGGGTGCCCAACGGCCTGTTGATATTGTGCATCGCCGTACTCGGCGTGCTGGGCTGGGTCGCTGGTTCGGCGCGGGCCCGTCGCGCTGTCAGGAACAAGGTTCAGCTGCACTCGCGCCCGCACTACCACGGCGCCTCGGTGCTGCTGTGGACCGTGCTGCCCTCGCTGGCCCTGGTCCTGGCATGGCTGGTGGCCGAGCCGATCGTCATCGGCAACGCGGTACACAGGTCGCTTCCCGAATCCGTGCAGGCCGAGTCGCCGGCGGTGCGCTCGCTGACCATGGGCACCATCAGCGCGGTTGCGCGTGGCCTGCGTAGCCTGGCACCGCAGGAAATCTCCGACGCGCGGGCCGGCAAGGCCGACCTGGTCGAGTTGCTGCAGAGCAAGGGCGTTGCCATCGCTGCTGCGCC
>DASTOW010000095.1:0-2538 GCA_035762425.1 Hyphomicrobiaceae bacterium
TTCCATGTCACCGTGGTCGAGAACAACTCCGAACGCGAGCTGCAGCGGGCATCCTGGCAGTTCCCGGTCTACCTCATCCTGATCAACCTGTTCGTGGTGCCGATCGCGGCGGCCGGATTGATGGGACTGCCCAAAGGGGCATTCGACGCCGACACCTTCGTGCTGGCTCTGCCTCTGTCCAAGGGAGCGGAGGCCATCACGCTGCTGGCGTTCATCGGCGGCCTGTCGGCGGCAACCGCCATGGTGATCGTCGACTCCGTCGCGCTCGCCATCATGGTTTGTAACGGTCTGGTCCTGCCCCTGCTGCTGCGCCACCGCAGCAACCAATCCGGCGGCCACCAGCAGGATATGACCCGGCTGCTTCTGACCACACGGCGGGTGGCGATCTTCGGCATCGTGCTGCTTGGATATCTCTTCTACCGCTTGCTCGGCCAGACCCATGGCCTGGCCTCGATCGGTCTCGTCTCCTTCGCAGCCATTGCCCAGTTTGCGCCGGCCTTCTTCGGCGGCCTGATCTGGCGCAAGGCGACCGCGCGCGGAGCCATCGCCGGCATCGTCGTCGGCTTTGCGGTCTGGGCCTACACCTTGCTGCTGCCGTGGATCATCGAGGCCGGCTGGATTCCGCGCAGCGTGTTGACCGACGGCCCGTTCGGTCTCGGCCTCCTGTCGCCGCAGGCGTTGTTCTATCTCAAATTCGAGCCACTGACGCACGGCGTGCTGTGGAGCATCGCCGCCAATATCTGCGCCTTCATCTCGGTATCGCTACTGAAGGCACCGGAGCCCGTCGAGCGCCTGCAGGCGCACGTGTTCGTTGCGGGGGATCTGCCGCGTCCGTCCGCTGCACCGGCCTTCCGGCTGTGGCGGACGTCGATCACGGTCGGCGATTTGCAGAATACCGTGTCACGCTATCTCGGTGCTGAGCGCGCGGAGCGCTCGTTTGCGGAGTTCGCGGAAAGTCGCGGAGCGCCGCTGTCGCCGGACGCCGGGGCCGACATCCAACTGCTGCGGTTCACCGAACATCTGCTGGCCAGCGCCATCGGTCCGGCATCGTCGCGGCTGGTATTGTCGCTGCTGCTGCGCCGCGGCGATGCCGGCAGTCAATCGGCCTTGCGACTGCTCGATGATGCCTCCGAGGCGCTGCAGTACAATCGCGATCTGCTGCAGTCGGCCCTCGACCAGGTGCGACACGGCCTGAGCGTGTTCGACAAGGATATGCGGCTGATCTGCTGGAACCGGCAGTTCCGCGAGCTGCTGAATTTGCCGGCGGATCTGGGGCGGGTTGGCACTCCGCTCGACCGCATCCTGCGCAACTGCGCCGCGCGCGGCGATTTCGGAGCCGGCGATATCGACAAGCTGGTCGCCGAGCGCCTGGTCAAGCTCGTCGAGCAGCACGACACGTTCCAGGAGCAGGTCGACGGCGGACGCCGCATCCTCGAGATCCGCACCAGCCCGATGCCGCAGGGCGGCATCGTCACCACCTACTCGGACATCACCGATCGCGTCGAGGCTGCCGATGCGCTGGCCCGCGCCAACGAGACGCTGGAAGGCCGCGTGCGGGAGCGTACGGCCGAGCTGCTCGAGGTCAACAAGGCCTTGGCGGTCGCCAAGCGCAAGGCCGACGAGGCCAACCTCGATAAAACGCGCTTCCTGGCCGCTGCCAGCCATGACGTCCTGCAGCCGCTCAATGCGGCGCGGCTTTATGTGACGAGCATGGTCGAACGGCCGCTCGACGGACACGAGGCGACGCTCGCCCGCAACATCGACGCCTCGCTGGAAGCCGTGGAAGAGATCTTGAACGTGCTGATCGAGATCGCGCGGCTCGACACCGGCCGGATGGAGCCCGACATCACAGTGTTTCCTCTGAACGAGGTGCTGGCGCGCTTGGCGGTGGAGTTCGAGCCGATGGCGCGCAGCAAGGGGCTGGACCTGCGCGTGGTGCCGACCAGCGCCTGGGTGCGCTCGGACCGGCGCCTGCTTCGCCGCGTGCTGCAGAACCTGATCTCCAATGGCATCAAGTACACGCCGGCCGGCAAGGTGCTGCTCGGCGTGCGCCGCCGCGGCGACAACGTTGGCGTCCTGGTGTGCGATACCGGGCCCGGCATTCCGAAGGGCAAGCGCTCGATCATCTTCAAGGAATTCCAGCGCCTGGAGGAGACGGCCAGTTCGGTCCGCGGGCTCGGCCTCGGGCTGTCGATCGTCGAGCGCATCGGCAAGGTGCTCGACCACCCGGTGCAACTTGAGTCGATACCGGGGCGCGGTTCGGTGTTCTCGGTGGAACTGCCGCGGGCCGAGGCGCGTGCGGCCGCGCTGGCGGCCGAGCCGCCCGCGCAGCCGGTCGGCCGGCTGTCGGGCCTCAGGGTTGTGTGCATCGACAACGAGCCGGCAGTGCTGGAGGGCATGCAGGCCTTGCTGAGCGGCTGGGGCTGTACCGTTACCACCGCGCGAAGTGGGGAGCAGGCGCTGGCTCAGCTGCAGCAAGGGGCTGGACCTGCGCGTGGTGCCGACCAGCGCCTGGGTGCGCTCGGACCGGCGCCTGCT
>DASTOW010000096.1:0-2218 GCA_035762425.1 Hyphomicrobiaceae bacterium
CAAGCAGCCATGAAGTGATGGCGTGAGCAAGTGATGAACCGCATCACTACATCGCCTCGTCACAGCAACACTCCCACCACCCGCGGCAAGGCATGAAGACCTGCTCTCCCCGTCAGCTCAAGAGCATGCTGCACGACGGCGGCGAGATCGCACTGCTCGACGTGCGCGAGGCCGGGCAGTTCGGAGAATCACACCTGTTGTTCGCCACCCCTCTCCCGTACAGCCGCCTGGAACTCGATGTGGGTGCGCTGGTGCCCCGAACATCAGCGCGCATCGTCCTGTGCGACGACGGTACCGCGGGCATCGGACAAATGGCCGCGCGCCGTCTCACCGCCACCGGTTACACCGACGTGTCGATTCTCGACGGCGGCAATCGCGCCTGGTCTGCCGCGGGCTATGCTCTGTTCAAAGGCGTCAATGTTCCAAGCAAGCTGTTCGGCGAGTTGGTCGAGCACGAGTACGGCACGCCGCGCGTCACCGTGCGCGAGCTCGCCCGCATGAAAGAGGCGGGCGAGGACTACTTGCTGCTCGACGGTCGCCCGCTGCACGAGCATCACAAGATGACCATCCCCGGCTCGACCTGCGTGCCCAACGCCGAGCTGCCGCTGCGCCTGCCGGCCCTGGTGAAAAACCCGAAGACGCCGATCATCGTCAATTGCGCCGGCCGCACGCGCTCCATCCTCGGCGCACAGACGCTGATCAACTTCGGTGTGCCGAATCCGGTCTATGCGCTGGAAAATGGCACGCAGGGTTGGTATCTCGCTGATTTCAAGCTCGAGCACGGCAGCACGCGGCGCTACCGGGAGCGCATAGACCCGGCCATCCTCCCCGGCCTGCAGGCTTCCGCACAGAAGCTGATCGAGCGCTTTGCCATCCGAACTGTAGCCGCCGGCCAGGTCAATGCGTGGCTTGACGAACCCGATCGCACCACCTATCTGTGCGATGTGCGCACGCCCGAGGAATTCGCTGCGGGATCCATCCGCGGCGCCGTTCACGCACCGGGCGGCCAGCTGATACAGGCCACCGACCAATGGGTCGGCGTCCGCAATTCTCGAATCGTGCTGATCGACGGTGGAGAAAACGTGCGCGCGCCGGTCGTCGCCAGCTGGCTGAAGCAGCTTGGCTGCGACGTTTGCGTGCTGGATGGTGGCGTGAAAGCCAGGCTTGACGGCAAGCCTCCAGCGAAAGCCGCCTTGCCCGATCTAGCCAGGATATCGGCCGTGGACTTCAAGAAGTTACTCGATTCGGGCGGTTGCAGCGTGCTCGACCTGGGAGGCAGCCTCGCTCACCGCAAGGCCCACATTCCCGGCAGCCGCTGGAGCATACGGCCCCGCCTCGCTGCGGACACGCGCAACGTCAAGGAAACCATCGTACTCGTATCAGCGGACGCCGACGTAGCCAGGCTGGCGGCCACCGAACTCCTCGATGCCGGCGCGCGGGACGTAAGGCTGCTCGACGGCGGCCTGGCCGCCTGGACGGCGGCTGGTTACGCGACCGAGGCCTCCCCCGAAGTACCGACCGACCGCGATTGCCTCGACCATCTCTTCTTTGTCCACGATCGTCACGCCGGCAACAAGGAAGCGATGCGGCAGTACCTGGCGTGGGAAACCGGCCTGATCGCCCAGCTCGACGAGCAGGACAAGCGCTCTTTCAGGATTCACGCGTCCAAATAAAAACGCCGGCGCGGCGGCCGGCGTTTCCGGACCATCGCGAACGGCGGCTAGTCCACCTGCAAGCCGATCTCCTTCGCGACCCTGCCCCACTTGTCGAAGTCGCTTTTCATCAAATCGCCGAGCGCTTTCGGGTTGGTGGCAACGATGTAGGTTCCCGACCGGTCGAATGCCATCTTGACGTCGGCCGACTCGAGCGCCCTTCTCACGTCGCGCTGAATGCGCTCGATGACCGCCGGCGGCGTCCCGCGCGGCGCGGCCAAGCCCTGCCACAGCGACGCGCCGTAGCCGTTGAGCGTCTCCCCAATGCTGGGAATGTCCGGGATTTCCTGGGCGCGCTTGGCGCTGCTCACCGCCAGGATGCGCACCTGTCCCGCCTTGTGGTTGGCAAGCACGCTCGCGATACCCAGCATGCCGACCTTGACCTGCCCGCCGAGCAGGTCGGCGCGCGCCGGGCCGCTACCCTTGTACGGGCTGTGCACCATATTGATCTTGGCCATCGACGCGAACAGCGCCGCGAACATGTGCTGCGCGCCGCCATTGCCGGA
>DASTOW010000097.1:0-4778 GCA_035762425.1 Hyphomicrobiaceae bacterium
AGAGTTGCCGTCAACCTGTCGCCGCTGCAGTTCAAGCAGAACGATCTGGAAGCCCTGGTCATGAGTGCGCTGGCCGCTTCCGGGCTGGCTCCGGAGCGCCTCGATCTCGAGATCACCGAGTCTGTGCTGCTCGAGAACACCGACACGACGCTGGCGACGCTGCATCAGCTGCGCGGACTTGGCGTGTGCATCTCCATGGATGACTTCGGCACGGGCTTCTCCAGCCTCAGTAATCTGCGCAGCTTTGCCTTCGACAACATCAAGATCGATCGATCGTTCGTCCAGGGCCTAGGCCAGAGCGAGCAGTGCTCCGCCATCGTTCAGGCCGTTGCCGGTCTTGGTGCAGGACTGGACGTCACGACCATCGCCGAAGGTGTCGAGACGGCCGACCAGCTGGAATGGGTGCGCGCGTTCGGCATCATCGAAGTGCAGGGCTTCTTCCTCGGCCGCCCGGTGCCGGCAGCGGAGGTTCCCAGCCTGATCGCCAGCATGCAAGCGCGGGCCAGGCCGGCCGCGCAGCCACCCCTGTTAATATCTCATTAACCGACGCACAACAGGCTCCAGGTCGAGTCGGATGGAGGCCAACATGGCTTGCGACGAGGACTGGTTTGCTTGGGGCGTGATTGCGGCAGTTTTTATTGGCACCGGACTGGTGTTCTGGCTCCCGGCCATCGCCTACGCATGGTTCTGATCGCGCCCAGGTGGGCGTCACGATTGCCGAAAACGCCTCACCCCCCGAAACCGAGGCTGCGGACTAGGTTGCCGAGAGTGGCATCGGCCCAGGTGGGCGCGGTGGCATCGGGCCTCGATTTGCCGCCTTGATCATCGGCGATGACGCGGGCGATGGCATCAGGCTCATCCCGCTCAGGCGCCTGCGCTCCGCCGCCCTGAGCTGCCTCCGCAGCAGCGCCTGTCAGCCCGGCAACCGCGGGCGAAGCCGGAGCCGTGCCGGGCAACGTGCGCGGCGGCAGCCCATCGTGCGCCTGCAGCATCACCTCGCGCCATAGACGCGCCGGGAAATTGCCGCCCATCACGCGGTTCATCGGCCGACTGTCATCGTTGCCGACCCATACACCGGCAACCAAGTGTGCTGTGTAGCCGACGAACCAGGCGTCGCGGAAGTCCTGGGACGTGCCGGTCTTGCCGGCGGCCGGATGGCGCGGCAGAGCCGCGCGCTTGCCGGTGCCTGTCACCAGCGCTGAGTTGAGCATATCGTTGATCGCACCCACCTGCGCCGGCGCCACCAACACCTTCGTGGCAGCTTCCGGCATCTCATAGATGACCGCGCCCGAGCTCGAGCGAACGCGCTTGATGATGTGGGGCGTCACGGACCGACCGCCATTGGCGAGCACGCCGTAGGCGCGCGTCAGCTCGAGCAGCGTCACCTCCGATGTACCGAGTGCGATGGTCCCATCAGCGCGCAGATCGGACTGGATGCCGAGGCGGTGTGCAAGCGCCACGGTCTGGCGCGGTCCGACCTTCAGACTGAGCCGCGCCGCGGCCGCGTTCATCGACAAAGTGAGCGCGTCGCGCAGGGTCACGGTGCCGCGATACTGCCCGCCTTCGTTGCGGGGGCTCCATCCCGTGCCGAGCATTGGCAAATCCTGCACGGTGCTGTCGGGCCGCATGCCGGCCTCCAGCGCCGCCAGGTACACGAACGGCTTGAAGGTGGACCCTGGCTGGCGCTTGGCCTTCAGGGCACGATTGAACTGGCTGTCCACGTAGGAGCGGCCGCCGACCAGCACGCGTATGCCGCCCTGCAGATCGAGCATGGCGATGCTGGCCTGGCTGGCATCGACGTTGCGACCCTCACCGGCAAGCAAATCGCGCACGATCGCCTGGGCCCGGCGCTGCAGACGGCCGTCGATGGTCGTCTCGACGATCAGCTCCCGACCCTGCGCGCTAACCAGCCACGGCAGCCTCTCCAGAACGGTATCGACGGCATACTCGACGCCCATCTCCTCGCGCTGGTGCAGGGTGTCGGCAAAGCGGATCTGCATGCTGGCGGCCTGCTCCTCCTCCTCGAGCGTGAGGAAGCCTGCTTCCGCCATCTTGCTCAGCACGCCACGCGCACGCGCGCGGGCCACGCTGGGATTGGACGCGGGCGAGAACTTCGAGGGCGCCTTCAGAAGCCCGGCGATCATCGCCGATTCGGGCAGCGTCAGCTCGCTGGCCGGCTTACCGAAGAAGCGCCGTGCAGCCGTCTCAATGCCATAAGCACCGCTGCCGAGATAGACGCGATTGAGATAGATCTCGAGGATGTCGCGCTTGCTCAGGCGCACCTCCAGCCATAGGGCCAGAATAAACTCTTCGAGCTTGCGGCCGAGCGTGCGCTCGGAGGTCAGGAATAGATTCTTGGCGAGCTGCTGGGTCAATGTTGACCCGCCCTGCACGAAGCGGCCGGCCCGCAGGTTGGCCAGCAAAGCGCGCGCCAACCCGGACGGGTCCACGCCCCAATGCTCGTAGAAGCGGCGATCCTCGGTGGCGACCACCGCATCCAGGAGATGCTGCGGCAACGTATCGATCGATGCGTAGCTTTCGGCGCCTCCGTGCTCGGTCAGCAGACCGCCATCGCGGTCGAGAATGCGCACGACCGGCGGGCGATCCTTCTGGCGCAGCGACTTAGGATCAGGGACTGTGGCCGTGTAGTAAACGAAGGCGCAGGTGAGGCCGACCAGCGCCGGGATGCCGAGGTAGATCGGCGCCAGGATGGTGAGCCGGATCTCCCAGGGCAGGTATCGGAGCAGCCGCTTCAAGACGCGCTTGCGCCGCGCCGACGCGGCGACCGGCGCCGCACGCGCCTCCTGCCGCCAACGCGGTCGCAACAGTCCCATGACGAGCGCCGGCCCCTGTGTACGCATTACGCTCCGCGCTCGGTCGGCACGGCCGGCGCGTCTTTGGGCTGACGCTAGCCAAGGCGCCTTGCGGTCAGGTTAACGGTTCCTATCCGCCGGCGGCGCATTACGATTGACTAGAGGTTTGGTTAATCAGCCAAACGTGTCGCCATCAGATGGGGTCCATCAGATGGGGTACTGAGGCTGCGCCTTGCGTCCCATAGCCCTGGCAATCAGCAGGATGGTCAGGCCAAGTGCGATGCGGCTCACCAGCACGAAACCCACATAAACGATCTGCCGCTCGTCGACGAAAAAGCGCAGCGCCACCTCGTAGTGCGGTGGCCAGTTGGCGAGCACCACCCAGTCGCGCACGGACCCCGCCCAGCGGAACAACCGCAGAGCCAGGTTCGGGATGTAGATCCACACGATGGCGAGGGCCAGCGCCCCCATGAGCAAGGAAGAAAAGACATGGCCGAGCGACAAAAGAAAGCGGCCAAAAAAACTGTTCACCTCGAGGCTCCCCGAGCTTCGGCCGCAACCGGCCGCCGCCAAAGCTTAACATCAGGCCTCGGTGTTGCCCAAACAACGTCTATGCGCAACCCTCCGACAAAGACGAGCAGTGTTGCTTACAATCATCGCCTCATCCGCTCGGGTGAGCAGCTAGGATGCATCGACCCGTTGGAAATGCACTTTGGGGAAACACCATGGGGGGAAACACCATGGGGGGAAACACCATGGCGAGCATGCCGGCACTGCGCGAGGTGACGAGCGCACTGCGCTTCCCGGAAGGTCCAGTGGCGTTGCCTGACGGCTCAGTGCTGGTTGTGGAGATCGAGGCGCGCAGGCTGACGCGCGTTGCCCCTGACGGAGGCAAGACCACGGTATCGCAGCACAGCGGCGGACCGAACGGCGCTGCCATGGGTCCTGACGGCAAGGTCTACATCTGCAACAACGGTGGCTTCAGCTGGCACGAGGATGCCCAATACGGTCTGCGGCCGACGGGCCAGGCCGAGGACTACTCGGGCGGACGCATCGAGCGCGTCGACCTCGCCAGCGGCGCCATCGAGACCCTTTACACGCACTGCGACGGGCAGCTGCTGCGCGGGCCCAACGACCTGGTGTTTGACGCCCATGGCGGCTTCTATTTCACCGACCTCGGCAAAACGCGGGCGCGCGAGATGGATCGCGGCGCCGTCTACTATGCCAAGGCGGACGGCAGCCTGATCAAGGTGGTCGCCAGCCCCACCGTCAACGCCAACGGCTGCGCCCTGTCGCCGGACGGCAAGAAGCTCTACTTCGCCGAGACGGAATCGGCGCGCCTGTGGGAGATGGACATCCTGGCGCCCGGCCAGGTGCGACGCGAGCCGTGGCCCTCGCCGCACGGCGGTCGCCTGCTGGGCTGGGCCGGCGGCACCTATCACCGCCTCGACAGCATGGCCGTAGACAGCGCCGGCAACGTCTGCGTCGCTACGCTCATTCACGGCGGCATCACCGTCTACAACCCGCATGGCAAAGGCTGGACGCACATCCCCCTGCCGGACATCTACACGACCAACATCTGCTTTGGCGGTCCCGACCTGCGCACGGCCTATGTGACGCTGTCCTGCACCGGCAAGCTGGTCGCCTTCCAATGGGAACGCCCGGGCCTGCGCCTCAACCATCAGTAATGCCGGCTCAAGATCGGCCCAACCAGGCGGTCGATGCTCGCAAGCGACAGATCGTGTATAGCAATCGGGGATCAGGAAACGACCAAGAACGGCATGGACAGCTTCGACTATGTGATCGTTGGTGCGGGCTCCGCCGGGAGCGTGCTCGCCAACCGACTGAGTGAGGACGCTGCTACCAGCGTGTGCGTGCTGGAGGCGGGACCCGCCGACTGGCATCCGTTCATCCATGTGCCGGCCGGGTTCATCAAGACGTTCTACAACACCAGCCTGAACTGGT
>DASTOW010000098.1:0-2654 GCA_035762425.1 Hyphomicrobiaceae bacterium
GATGATGCACGGCCGAGGTGGCAAGCAGGGATGGAATCGGCACGCGATCCGGACCAGTGGCGCGGTCGGACAGGATGATGATGTTGTACTCCTTGGAGCGCACGGCCTCCTCGGCCTCCGCGCACACCACATCGAGGGCCGCCGACATGCCGACAGCAGCCTTGTCGGCCGGGTAGGTAATGTCGATCGTCACCGACGAGAACTGGTTGTCCTTCACCAGACCGATCTGGCGGATGCGCTCCAGGTCCTCATTGGTGAGGATCGGCTGGTACACCTCCAGCCGCTTGATCTTGGCGGTGCCTTCCAGATCGAGAATGTTCGGCCGCGGCCCGATGAACGAGACGAGGCTCATCACCAGTTCCTCGCGGATCGAGTCGATCGGCGGGTTCGTCACCTGCGCGAAGTTCTGCTTGAAGTAGGTGTGCAGCAGCTTCGGCTTGTTGGACAGCACCGACACCGGCGTGTCGGTGCCCATCGAGCCGACCGCCTCCTGGCCCGTGTGCGCCATCGGTGCCATCAGGAACTTGAGGCTCTCCTGCGTATAGCCGAACGCCTGCTGCAGATCGAGCAGGGCGACGTTGCTCTTCTTGCGCCCGACCTTCTTCGGCAACGGCAGGTCGCCGACCTGAATTTGCGTGCGCTTGAGCCATTGCTCGTAGGGGTAGCGCGAGGCCAGATCCGCCTTCAGATCATCGTCGGAGATGATCTTGCCGGCTACCATGTCGATCAACAGCATCTTGCCGGGCTGCAAACGCCACTTCCTGGCGATGTTGGATTCCTCGACGGGCAGCACCCCCGCCTCCGACGACATGATCACCATGTCGTCCTTGGTCACCAGGTAGCGCGCCGGCCGCAGGCCGTTGCGGTCGAGGGTGGCACCGATCTGGCGACCGTCGGTAAAGGCCATGGCCGCAGGGCCATCCCACGGCTCCATGAGGCATGCGTGGTACTCGTAGAAGGCGCGCCGCTTGGAATCCATCAGCGGATTGCCGGCCCACGCCTCGGGGATCAGCATCATGGCGGCGTGCGCCAGGCTGTAGCCGCCCATCACCAGGAATTCGAGCGCGTTGTCGAAGCAGGCCGTGTCGGACTGGCCCTCATAGGAGATCGGCCACAGCCTGGAAATCTGCTCGCCGTACAGCGGCGAGGAAACGGAGGCCTGCCGCGCCGCCATCCAGTTGACGTTGCCGCGCAGGGTGTTGATCTCGCCGTTGTGGGCGACCATGCGATAGGGGTGCGCCAGCTTCCACGACGGGAACGTGTTGGTGGAGAAGCGCTGATGCACGAGCGCCATCGCTGAGGCCAGCCGTTCATCCGACAGGTCGGCGTAGTAGGCCTTCACCTGATAGGACAGGAACATGCCCTTGTAGACGAGCGTGCGGCTCGACAGCGACACGGTGTAATGGCCGATGTCGCCGCCCTTGTAGGCGTCATAGATGGCGTTGGAGACGATCTTGCGGATCAGATAGAGCCTGCGTTCGAAGTCGTCCTGGCTCTTGATCGTCTTCGGCCGGCCGATGAAAAGCTGACGATGCACGGGCTCGGTCGCCCGCACCATGTCCGACAGCTTGGTGTCGGTGACCGGCACCGAGCGCCAGCCCAGGAACTCCAGGCCCTGCTCGCGGATCAATCGCTTCCAAACGCGCTCACAGTGCGCCCGCAGCCGCTCGTCCTGCGGCATGAAGATGTGCCCGACGGCGTAGTGGCCAGGCTTCGGCAGCTTGATATCGAGCTTGGCACACTCCTGAACCAGAAACTCGTGGGGGATCTGGATCAAGATACCGGCACCGTCGCCGGCGATGGGATCGGCGCCAACCGCGCCGCGATGCTCGAGGTTCTCGAGGATGTAGAGTGCGTCCTTGACGATGCGGTGCGATTTGCGGCCCTTGAGGTCGGCGATGAAGCCGACACCGCACGCGTCGAACTCGCGGCGCGGGTCGAACAGGCCACCGGCCTTCGCCAACAGCGGAGCTTCGTCGTGCGCCGCCTCGTTGTGTGGGGCGCCGCTCATCGGGTCCATCGCACTCGTCATGGTCTCGAGCCTTCCGGGCTGAAACGCGTTGCCTTGCCATGCGGTGTGAGATCCGGGCACACGTTACCTGCCCGTTGTGGCGCCCAAATTAGCGCACAGGGAGCCTTCGGCAACGCGCGGAGCCGGCCGCCGCCTCTCTATTGAGCCACCCCGATGCATTGCCCCCAATCTCCCGGATCGGACAGGGATTGCAATGCATTATCGGGTGCCGCAGCTCGGACGGCAGTCTCACCCCTCGTTTTGCGGACGCAACGCCACCGCCCTGACACCGGTCGGAACCCCGTGCTGGCTGGTCGCGACGCAGGCCCGCAATTAAAGGACAGCATAGCTGACCTATTTTGCCCTGCAAAGGCAAAATTGTGGGCAGAGCGAGGCTCATGCGCAGATTTTCGGCTGCCGTGTGCCGACCCAGTCCCGCATCAGCCCAGCTAGCGCCCGATCGGTGCCGTGGCCGCCTCCAGCCACGCACGGTCGGCCGGGCCCAGCTCCGGGCCGATCACGTCACGCACGCGGGCGTGGTAGGCGTCGAGCCATGCCAGCTCGTCAGGCGACAGCATGTCGGCGACCACCAGCCTCCGGTCGATCGGTGCCAGCGTCAGCGTTTCGAACCCCATCATCTCCC
>DASTOW010000099.1:0-7243 GCA_035762425.1 Hyphomicrobiaceae bacterium
GCCGCCACAAGGCGAGAGCGCAGGTCGTTGGAAAGAGGTTTCGTCATGCGGGCTGGCCTCCTCCACCAGCCCGCATCATGAATCACTGTTCGCCCCAAATGGGAATCCCTAATGATTCCGTCAGATAGGAAAATGCTCTAGCTGAGCTCAGCCGGACCGAGAATTGTTGTGCCGACCTTGGCGCAGGTCAGGCCCCCAGGCGTCAATTAGGCGTCAGAAGCGGCCAAAGATCCTGATGCTAAGGTCGACCATGCCCGGGAACATGATCACCAGCGCGACCATGATGAGCATGATCAGCACCCAGGGGATGGAGCCGAGCAGGATGTCGGAGCTTTTGATCTCCGCCGGGGCGACCGAGCGCAGATAGAATAGCGCGAAGCCGAATGGCGGATGCATGAAGCTCGTCTGCATGTTCACCCCGATCAGGACGCCGAACCAGATCAGGTCGATGCCCATCTTCTGCGCCACCGGCGCCAGCAGCGGGATGATGATGAAGGCGATCTCGAAGTAGTCGAGGAAGAAGGCGAGGAAGAACACGAAGACGTTGACGAAGATCAGGAAGCCGGTGACGCCGCCGGGCAGGTGGCTGAGCAGATGCTCGACCCACAGGTCGCCGTCGACACCGCGAAACACCAGGCTGAACACCGTCGAGCCGACCAGGATGAACATCACCATGGTGGTCAGCTTGAGCGTGATGTCCATGCTCTCCTTGAGGGTTTTCCAGCGCAGGCGACGGTGCACGATCGCCAGCATCAGCGCGCCGACCGCGCCCATGGCGCCGCCTTCGGTGGGTGTGGCGAGACCGAGCAGGATCGTGCCGAGCACCATGAAGATCAGCACCAGCGAGGGCACCATCGACACCATGCAGCGCACGAACAGCACGCCGACGCTTGCCGTGCGTACCTCCTTGGGCAGGGCCGGAACCTTGTCGGGCCACACCATGCTGACGATGAAAATCCACAGGCAGAACAGCCCGACGAGGATGAAGCTTGGGATGAAGGCGCCGGCGTACATGTCGCCGACCGACTTGCCCATGGCGTCGGCCAGCACCACCAGCACCAGCGAAGGCGGGATGATCTGCGTGATGGTGCCGGAGGCGGCAATCACGCCCGTCGAAACCTTGGGGTCATAGCCGTAGCGCTGCATCACGGGTAGCGAGATCAGCCCCATGGCGATCACGGAAGCGGCCACCGTACCGGTGATGGCGCCGAGCAGCGCCCCGACCAGGATGACCGCATAGGCAAGACCGCCGCGCACCGGACCGAACAGCTGGCCCATGGTGTCGAGCAGATCTTCTGCGAGCCCGCATCGTTCGAGGATGGCGCCCATGAAGGTGAAGAACGGAATTGAGAGGAGGAGCTGGTTGTTGACGATGCCGAAGATGCGCTCGGGTAGCGCCTGCAGCAGCACGAACTGGAAAAATCCCAGGTGGATGGCAAGCGCGCCGAAGACCAGGCCGACAGCGGACAGCGAGAACGCGACCGGATAGCCGAGCAGCAGGAAGACAATCAGCCCCGCAAACATCAGCGGAGCCATCAGCTCGAAGGTAAGCGTCATGGGGCGACCATCACTGCACCGGCCGCTCGTAGAGCTTGATCGGTTCCCGCACCCCGGTCGCCACCGCGAATTTCTTGATGATCTCGGCCACGCCCTGGATGGCCAGCAGCGCAAAGCCGAGCGGGATACAAATCTTGATGGGCCAGCGCAACAAGCCGCCTGGATCGGAAGAATGCTCCCAGATGCGCAACGAGTTCGTCACCATCGGGATCGACATCCAGGTGATGATCAAGGCCATCGGCATCAGGAAGAAGATGCCGCCGAACACATCGATCCAGGCCTGCTGGCGCGGCGTCATGCGGCTGAACAGTACATCCACGCGCACGTGCTCCTCATGCTTCAGCGCGTAGCCCGCGGCGAGCAGGAACATGGCGCCGAACATGTACCACTGGATCTCCAGCCACGCGTTGGAGCTGGTGTGGAGCGAGTAGCGGACCAGCGCGTTACCCGCGCTGATCAGGCTCGAGAACAGCACAAGCCATTTCAGCCACTGACCGATCCACTCGCTCAGCGCATCGATGCCGTCGGCGAATTTGAGCAGAAGGCGCATGCCCGAAAGCGCCTCTCCCGTGGCCGCTCAGCTCTTAAGCTTGGTCGCGAAGAACTGATCCATGGCTGACTCCGCAAGCGCGAACCATTGCGCTTCCTCGGAGCGGAACTTGGTCCACGGTGCATAGATGGCCTTGAACTTGGCGTTCTTGGCAGCTTCCTCCTCGTACATCGAGGTGGCCGCCGCGTAGGCGCCCTCCATGATCTCGTCCGAGTATTTGAGAATCTGGATGCCATTGGACTTCAGCCGCTGCAGTGCCTCGCGATTCTTCGCGTCGTACTGCGCCACCATGTTGAGATTGGCCTCGCGCGCGGCGCTGATGATGGCCTCCTGGTATGGCTTGGGCAGCTCGCCCCATTTCTGCAGGTTGACCATGACGTGGTACATCGAGCACGGCTCCCACCAGCCCGGGTAGTAGTAGTGCTTGGCGATTTTGTAGAAGCCGAGCTTCTCGTCGTCGTAGGGACCGACCCACTCCGTGGCATCGATGGCGCCGCGTTCGAGCGCGGGATAGATGTCGCCACCCGGCAGCGCCTGCGGCACCGCGCCGAGGCGCGCCATAACCTGGCCGCCGAGACCCGGGATGCGCATCTTCAAGCCCTTGAAGTCGTCCAGCTTGTTCACCGGATTGCGGAACCATCCGCCCATCTGGGCGCCGGTGTTGCCGGCGGGAAAGGCGATCACGCCATAGTCCTTGAAGAAGGCATTGAGCGTATCGATGCCGCCCCCTTCGTACATCCAGGCGTTCTGCTGGCGGGTGGTCAGGCCGAACGGCAGCGCCGTGCCGAAGCCCATCGTGAAGTCCTTGCCCACGTAGTAGTAGGTCGCCGTGTGGGCAATTTCCACCGTGCCTTGTTGCACGGCATCGAGTGCCTGAAATGCAGGCACGATGTCGCCGGCCGCGAACACGCGAATGTTGAACTTGCCGTCGGTGAGCTTGGCCACGCGATCGGCGAAAAACTCACCGCCGCCGTAGATCGTGTCCAGGCTTTTTGGAAAGGAAGACGTCAGACGCCAGCGTATCGACGGCGCCACCTGGGCAATCGCTGGTTTGGCGAGCGTGCTCGCGGCGGCAGCCACCAAACCGGACTTGAGTATGTCACGACGCTTCATTTGCACGCTCTCCCAGCGAACGGAACATTCCGCTGGGGCCGAGCGATGCAAGGTCTAGGCCATAGGGCTGTCGCCCAGGTGCCAACAAATCGAGGGCTGCCGCTCAATCGCGGGCGCCGGTCCACTCGACGCCGTAGCGGTGCAGGTCGGTACCCTCCAGGCGCAGCCATTGCTTGGCCTCGTCCAGGTGCGGCACGCACTCGGCGACGAGCTTCCAGAAGCGCGCACCGTGGTTCATCTCGACAAGATGCGCGACCTCGTGGGCGGCGACGTAATCGAGGACCAGGGGCGGCGCCAGGATGAGGCGCCATGAGAACGACAGCAGGCCGGTCGAGGAGCAAGAACCCCAGCGGCTCGTCTGATCGCGCAAACCGATGCGGCGCGGGCGCACGCCGAGCTTGCGCGCGTGCCAACTGACGCGTTCATCGAGGTCGGCGAGCGCCTGCTGGGCGAGCCAGTCGCGTAGCCTACGGGCGGCGTGCTCGGCGCGTCCGCAGACGTCGAGCGAGGGCATACTTGATGCGGATGCGCTGATGTCGACGACAGCCTTGCCGCGCCCGCTCTTGCCGGTGAAGCGGATGCGATGCGGCCTGCCGCGCAGCGGAACGTGGGCGCCGTCGACGAACGGCACGGGTTCGGGAACACGACCAAGTCTGTCGCGCACCCATTCGATGTGGCTCTTGAGAAATCTGCCGGCCTCATCCATCCGGCATTGCAACGGCACCGTGACGACGACCGCCCGGCGCGTCTTGCTTACGCGCAGCGTCATGCGCCGCGCTCCTGCATGCCGCCGCACCTCGACAGGTGCGGTAATGCCATGCACTTCGAGACCGATGGTCTTGGACGTCCGCCGCTTGGCCGCTGGCAACTTCGTATGCCCCCTCTGCGCAGTGCCGCCCATGCACGGCAGACACGCGACGCAACCTCGATGATGCATGGGATCGAGGATTTTGCGTAGCAAAGAATTGTGTCCATGGCAGCCACGAATGCCAATCAGGCGCGCACTGCGCCGCGCGCTGTTGCGTCACAGCGACAGGACACATCGGTATCGCGTGCGGGAAACCTGCTTTGCGAGAATATCTTCCGACGATCAATTCGCGGGAAAGCTGAAGGCCAAGTTTTCCATATCCCCGCTCTTTCGGCGCGGCATTCTCGCCATGTGCTCCAGCTCGGCGATTGTGAGACCGGCAATGGCGCAGGGATCGTGCGCGCG
Organism: Hyphomicrobiaceae bacterium; assembly: GCA_035762425.1. Classification (GTDB taxonomy): domain Bacteria; phylum Pseudomonadota; class Alphaproteobacteria; order Rhizobiales; family Hyphomicrobiaceae; genus AWTP1-13. The sequence goes on from DASTOW010000099.1 coordinate 4,434, forward strand.
CATGAACTTGGTCATGCGCGGGGCAATCTCCGAGCGGAAGCGTGAGCCGTTGAAAACGCCATAGTGGCCAACCTTCGGGCACTCGAAGTGCAACTTGCTGTCGTAGGGGACGCCGCTGCACAGCTCGAGCGCCGCGCGGCACTGGCCGGTGCCGGTGATGTCGTCCTTCTCGCCTTCAACGGTCATGAGCGCGGGCCGGCGGATGGCGGCGAGATCGATCGGCCGACCGCGCGAAGTCATCAGGCCACGCGGCATCAGGTGCCGGACGAACACGGTGTCGACGGTCTGCAGATAGAATTCCGCTGTCAGATCCATGACGGCCAGGTACTCGTCGTAGAACTCGCGATGCTTGTCGGCCGAGTCCCCGTCGCCGCGCACCAGGTGCAAGAACATGTCCTTGTGCGCCTGCATGTGCCGGTCGAGGTTCATGGTCATGAAACCCGACAGCTGCAGGAAGCCCGGATAGACCTGCCGGCCGCTACCGAGGTTTGGCCACGGCACGTTGGTGATGACGTTGCGGCGGAACCAGTCGGTGCCGCGCTGCTCGGCCAGTGTGTTGACCACCGTCGGATTGATGCGGGTGTCGACCGGACCGCCAGCGAGGATGAGAGACAGCGGCACGTCGGGATCGCCGTCCGCTTCCATCAGCGCGGTTGCCGCCAGCACCGGCACGGACGGCTGGCACACTGCGAACACGTGCACGTCGCCGCCGAAGAAGCGGAACATGTCGACCATCGTGTCGATGTAGCCGTCGAGATCGAACGAGCCAGCCGACAACGGGATATCGCGCGCGTCCTGCCAGTCCGTGATGTAGACCTCGTGGTCGGGCAGGAAGGTCTCGACCGTGCCGCGCAGCAGGGTGGCGAAGTGGCCGGACATCGGTGCGACCAGCAGCAGCCGCGGCTGGTGCGCAGCGCGTGCCGGATCGACGGCGCGCTTGAAGTGGACGAGGTTGCAGAACGGCGTTTGCCAGACGACCTCCTCGGTGACGCGCACCGTCGTCGAGCCGAACCTGGTCTGCCTGATGCCGAACTGCGGTTTGGCGTAGCGGCGGGTGGCGCGCTCGAACACCTCGCACGCAGCGATGGTACTGCGACCCACCGGCGTGTGCGTCAGCGGATTGAGGGGATTGAAGAATAGGCGGCAGGAGTCTGCCGCAACTCGGGCCGGCCTGAAGGCGGCGCGGCCGAGCTCATACCAATGGTAGAGCACGCGTGTGTCCCCCGGTTCTGCGCTCCATAGCCCCACTGCGGACAGGAACGCACGTACGGTCGGCGTTTTCTCTAAGTCCGCGAGGCGTCACAATTTTTACACGCTTGTGCATGGAACACTGCATTGATTCGCTGCTTAGTTAAAGGGCTGTGCCTTCAGGGCAACAGCTTGCCGAGCCGATCCGCCATGGCATCGACGTCGACCGTGTAGGGAAAGTGAGTGCGGAAGGCTCCGTCCGGCCCCATAACGTAGATGATGGCCGAATGATCCATGGTGTAGCCGGCGCTCGACTTCGGATCTGGGACCTTTTTGTGAAAGACGCGGTAGGCCTTGGCGACCGCGTCGATGTCGGCCGGCGAGCCGGTCAAGCCAACCAGCCGGGGGTCGAAGCTCTTTACGTACATGGCCATCTGCTCGGGTGTGTCCCGCTCCGGGTCGACTGTGATGAGGACGGGCGTGATCTGCTCCGCCTTGCTACCGAGCTTTTGTAGCGCAGCCCCCATCACTTGCAGTGCCGTAGGGCACACGTCCGGGCAGTATGTGAAGCCGAAGAACACCAGCATGAAGCGGCCGCGGAAGTCCTGATCGGTAACCCGCTTGCCGGTATGATCGGTCAGGGTGAACGGGCCGCCGACCAAAGCCTGCCCCACGGTCTTGATGGCCACGCCCGGAAACATGCGCTCCCGCACGCCGGGCAGCACCGCAAGCGCGAGCAGCCCGCCGAACATGAATCCGGCAAGGATGTAGAGCGCCAGCCTGAATTTGCGGACCCGAGTTGTGGTCATGCTCCTACCTTGTCGGCCTTGGTGCTGGGCTTGGTAAAGTCGACATTGCCGCCGAAATAGATGACCTTGCCTTGCTGGCTTCTCACGTAGTCCGGATCAAGCTTCACTGAACCCGCATCGAGCCAGCGCGGATCGGCACGCGACTTTACCCATTCGTGCGCCGGCAGCAGCGTCGAGCCGCGGGTCATGATGTCCCACGTGTAGTAGTGGTGCGGCACGATGATGTGCGGCTCGAGCCTACCGATGATGTCGTCGATTTGGGCGTAGCTCAGGACATGCTGCGAGCCGTCGATCGGCAGCAGCGCAATGTCGACCTTGCCGATCATGTCCCAGACCGCATCGGACGGGTTGGGCCGATTGTCGCCCCAGTGCAGAACCCTGATGCCGGCCACCTCGATGACGATCAGCGAATTGTCGAATGAACGGCAGTTGTTTGGCGGATCGGTGATCATGTTGGTCAGCCGCCGGGTCATCTCCGCCCAGTCGTAGACGTTGTGGCTGCTGTCGGTGACGTGCTTGTCGGCGATGCCGGTGATCTTCACATCGGCAAACGCGTAGGTGCCGACCAATCGGTCGAGCAGCACGTTGGCACTGACCGCATGCAGGCCGTCATGATCGAAGTGCGCGTGCGTGGACAGCGCCACGTCGACCTGCAGCGCCGGGAAGTCGTATAGGAACCAGTCCCAGTTGCCCCAGGGCGGGTTGCGCCAGGGGTCGATCAGGACGGTGAGCCCGGCCGGGGTGGTGATGCGGAACGCGGAGCAGCCGAAATAGGCAAGCTCGATGTCGCCCCCTGAGCGCTCGGGCTTGGCC
>DASTOW010000100.1:0-26871 GCA_035762425.1 Hyphomicrobiaceae bacterium
GATCCCCGGCTGGGGCATCAAAGGTGAGCGGCTGAAGGCCTTCGCCCCGACGGCCGCTGGCGCACGCCTACCTTTCTTGCCGCCCCAGAGCCGATGCGCTCACCGCCCCTTTGCGTTGTCCATGCGCCGATCAACGGCGACATCTTCCGAGCCTACGTCGAACAGGTCCTAGCAGGCTGCCGTCATCGCCAAGGTCTGCATCGCCGGAGCCGCTGGTCTCGTCCATTTCGTCGAACCCCTCCCAGGTGAAGCCGGCGCTGCTGCGGTTGAAGCTGCAGGCCATGCTGCCGGCGACGCAGATGAACTTGAACTCGCCACCGCCGTCCGCGTCGAAGCGGATGTAGGCCGGCTCGACGAGATCGAGGTCCTTCGCCGTCCACAGGTCGGCCTCGAAGATGCGCCACTTGCCGATAACGGCGCTCGCCCTCCGCGTCATGGATCGCACAAATTGCCCGAGCGCCTCTTGCGCGACATCGTCGCCGCCTGGCAACGGGCAAGGCTGGTATTTGATATGCCAGCCCGTTCTGCCCTCCATGTCCAAATCATGCGATTGACATCAGATGTCTGTTGGCGGATCGTGTGCTTGCCCACCACTGGCGGGCATAGAGCCTCTTCGGCGTGACCGCGTATCCGCAGTTTGTTGGGTTCGCGCCGAAGTGGTTCGTCCCCTGACCGACACGACGGCGAACTCGCCGTTCCTTCAGGGAGCCTGTCACAGCAGCCAGCACCAGCGGCACCGCAGGTTGGGCCCTGATGTCTCGAATGCCCGTTTTGCCGGGCAGTCGAACGTTCATGCCGGACGCAGGGACCGCGGCCCTGCGCAAGCCGGAGCGATGCGAAACTTGCTCCGCTAACGGCGGCGAGAAAGAGCAATGTCCGCGAATAATGCGGAGATTAAGCAGCAGATTCTCCGCATCCCTGGAATAACACATTGAAATCAGTTGGTATTGCCGCTCGCGCGAGGATCGAGGCCACAGCCGCATGGCCTTGGGATCGGCCGGCAACGTGATGACGCTGCAGCCCTTCTGGAATTATAACTTGCCTGAGGGCTGGTACCTGACGACGAGCCCCCTCATGACGGCCAACTGGGAGGCTAAAGTCGAGAACCGCTGGACCGTGCCCGTTGGCGCAGAGTGGACATTCCTTTTTCCAACAAAGTAGCGATGCGCTCGCGCATAGCTGCCGGACGTAAGCGGCACTCTTGGCTCGTGCCCCCGCAATTGGTCGAGGGTTACGCCTCGGCTGCGCGTAGCCTCGTATGACGTTCGTCCCATGTTGACCCTGACGACGCGCGTGATCGCGCGACCGATGCAGAGGCAAAGCCTACAGGGCCAACTGCAAAGGAGTGCATGTCCGATCTGTGTCAGCAATTGGAAGTGGCAGTTTCTGAGTTCGGGGAAGCGTCAGCAGAGATCCTCAGAAATTCCCAGCGCTCTACTTCCCCGAATCTGACTTTAAGCTATTGATGCGCAACGATCTCCCTTTCCGTCGGCGAACACGTTGTCATCCAGCACGCAAGCCAACGTTGGCGATCCGCCGCCCGCCAGCAGAAAGGCAAGCTCGAAATTTGAGATGGTGTTTACGAGCATAAGAAGGCCGGCGGTGCGAAGAATGAAAACGGCAAGCGGCACCATCGGTACAAGCACGGCGAGAATGACGCCCGAAACCGTGCCACCAATGCTGAACCTATAGAGTTGTTGCGAGCCGATGTCGTAGCTCATTTTGCGGAATGAGCAGCGGCAGGAATATAGCAGCAGCAGGATTGCCTTCACGTTGAAGTTGCGCCGCCAGGATGTAGGCAGCGGTAAATCCGATCGCTAGCGGGCATCTCCGCAAAATTGCGCCCGAGTGCCGCTTACTCTGCATCAAGCGTCACATCGAAAAAATTGATGCCGAGGTCATGAGCCGCGGCCAACACCGCTCGGCGCTTCGTGCCACCAAAGCCGGGAACCGAATGGCCAGGTGTCATCGCCCTTGCGAAGTCTTGATTGAAACCGCGCGAATTGCCGTTCCGCAGATAGTCGTGGCCACCGAGCGCGGCGCGCGAGAGCCTGACGTTGGTGTCCGGCACTTGATGCAACTGCATGATCGGCCAGCCCGTCGACTGCATCAGTCACCAACCGTTATGTTGTCTAACAGGCCCGCAAGAGGCAAGGCGCACCAGGGTGGTACGCGCGGGCAGAGCGGCAGACGATGCGCCGTCTGCGTGCGATGGCTTGGCCGGGACGAACGCCGACAGTGGTTCCCTGCCTGGGCGCACACCGCTAAACTCGCCGAACCGAGGGACCGGTCAAATGGCCCAACCTCGCCAGGAGAAAGCGCCGCGTTGCGCGCCGGCACATGGCCGTGTCCTTGCGCCCTGTTGCAGGCAAGAATGACAAACAATACGGCTCGCAGTGGCTGGAAGGTCGGGTTCAACAATGACAGCGCGAGACGGTCGCCATTCCGATGCAAGCGAGGCTCCGCAGCCAAGCCACTACCGATTGCGACTTCCAGGACCGACCGCCGTTCCTCCACGTGTCATGGCCGCCACCGCCCTACCGATGATATCGCATCGCGGCACGGGCTTCCGTGAGGTATTGGCCGGCACGGCGCGGCAGTTGCAGCCGATCTTCGGCAGCCGGAACGCCCCATTGTTGTTCGGATGCAGCGGCACTGGCGTGATGGAAGCCGCTCTTGTCAACGTGCTCGCGCCGGGTGAGAGGGTGTTGATCGTTAGTAACGGACAGTGGGGCGAGCGCTTCGCGGCTATCGCTACAGCGCTCGGCGCCCGTGTCGATACCATCGATGTGCCCTGGGGCGAGGATGTTGCCCCAGATGCCATCGAGACACGGCTCAAGGCGAACGACTATCGCGCTCTGGTCTACGTTCACAACGAGAGCTCGACAGGGGTGGTCGGCAACCTGGAGGCCGTAGGCCGTCTTGTCCACAACCGAGACACATTATTGATCACCGACACCGTCAGTGGACTGGGTGGTGTCGAGATGCTGCAGGATCAGTGGGGTGTCGATATCGCCGTCTCGGCCGCGCAGAAGTGTCTGATGTGCCCGCCAGGAGTAGCGATCGCCAGTATCAGCGAGAAGGCCTGGCCGATCATACGGCGTGCCGGCGGTGCCGGCCGCTTCTATCTCGATTTTCGCCGCGCGGCGGATGCATGGGCGAAAGGCGAGACAGCCTTTACGCCACCGGTCTCCCTCATTCGCGGCCTCCATGTTGCGCTGCAGATGATCCACGACGAGGGTCTGGCCAATGTCCTGGCCCGCCATGCGCGCCTGGCCAATGCGCTGCGGGCGGGCGCCAACGCGCTCGGACTGGCCACCTTCACGTGCGCCGGCCGTCTTTCCAATACCCTGTCCGTCTTTCGTGTCCCAGAAGGTCTCGACGGTAGGAAAATCGTCAAGCGCCTGGCAGACAAGCACGGCACCATCATCGCAGGCGCGCGCAACAAGCTCGACGGCAAGGTGATACGCGTCGGCACCATGGGCTGGATCCGGGACGGGGACATCCTGACCGACCTGCACCATCTTGAGGATGTCCTGACCGAGCTCGGCAGCCGGATCAAGCGTGGATCAGGCGTCGCGGCTGCATCGGCTGCCCTAGCCGATTGAGGCTTGCCCCGGCCTCATCCATAATGCACCCGAGCGGAGCGGGTTGGGTCGGACAGGGATGTCGCGACCGTCGAAAGGAGCAGAGCGTGAAGATTGGATCAGTTGGCGCGCTTGGCCTTGCAGTGCTGGCGCTCGCAAACGTGTGCCTCGGCTCCAAGGTCGAGGCCCAGCAAAAGGTCGTCATCTACTCGTCGAATGACGACACATTGCACAAGCTGGCATTTGCCGCGTTCACGAAGGAAACCGGTATTGCCGTCGAGCCCATATCCGCCGGATCGGGTGTCGTCATGAAGCGCATTCAGACGGAGAAGGACAGACCGGGCGGCGACATCGTATGGGGTGTCAGCCGGTCTCTGCTCGATACCAACAAGCAGTATTTCTCCGCGTACCTGTCAAAGAACAACGACGCGACCCCAACACAATACCGAGAGCCGACCAACCTGTGGATCGGCAACAATCTGCACCTGCTGGTCATACTTCAAAACACCAAGGTGCTGCCCGAAGATCAGGGCCCCAAGACATGGGCCGATCTTCTCGACCCGAAATGGAAGGGCAAGATCGCCTTCACCGATCCTGCCAACTCTGGCTCCGCGTATTCCACCGTCACCATGCTCGTCGACCATTTCGGTGGTGGCGATGCGGGGTGGGCCAAAGTGAAGGGGCTGCTCGCCAATACCAAGGTGCTTAATAGGTCATCGCTGGTGTTCCAGGGTGTCGGCAACGGAGAGTATCCGCTCGGCATCTCGCTCGAATATGCCGGCTACGTCTGGGCTGCTGGTGGGGCGCCCGTGAAAACAATTTATCCTGCCGATGGCACGATCGCGCAGATGGAAGGGGTGGCGATCGTCAAAGGCGGTCCAAACCCGGACTCCGCCAAGGCGTTCGTCGACTACATCAACCGCAAGGACGTACGCGAGATGATCATCAAGGACACATTCCGCCGTCCAGCGCGCCAGGATCTTGATCTCTCCAAGCTGCCCGGAAGCATGCCTGCCCTGTCAAGCATCAAGCTGCTGCCTTACAATGAGGTGGCCTGGACCGAGGTACGGGCGGCGACGCTGGAAAAGATCAAGGACATGATCCAGGAAACCCGTTGAACCTCGGGGCCGGGGGTTGAGTACGATATCAATCGAGGACGTGTGCCGGTCATTCGGGCCGGTGCAAGCCGTGCGCAATATCACGCTCCAGATCGGTGACGGCGAGTTTTTCACGCTGCTCGGCCCATCGGGCTGCGGCAAGACAACGCTGCTGCGCATGATTGCGGGCTTCACCGAGCTCGACGTCGGCGAGATCCGCATAGGCGACAAGCGCATCGACATCCTGCCGCCGCATCGACGCAACATCGGCATGGTGTTTCAGAACTACGCGATCTTTCCCAACCTCACGGTGGAGGGCAATGTCGCCTACGGTCTCAAGGCCCGCAAAGTCGGCAATGCCGAGATCGCCACGCGGGTGGCCGACGCACTGGCCCTGGTGCGGCTGCACGGGTATGGCGCGCGTTGGCCGCACCAACTTTCGGGTGGACAGCTGCAGCGTGTCGCCATCGCCCGAGCGCTGGTGATCCGCCCGCAGGTTCTGCTGCTCGACGAGCCGCTCTCCAATCTGGATGCGCGCTTGCGCGTCGATATGCGCGGCGAGATTCGCGAATTGCAGCAGCGCCTGAACATCACGACCGTGTATGTCACGCATGACCAGGAAGAGGCGCTTGCCGTGTCCCGCCGCATTGCCGTAATGCAGGCGGGCCGGATCGAGCAGCTAGACACCCCGCAAGCCATCTACCGTAGGCCGACCAGCCTGTTCGTCGCCCAGTTCATGGGGACGACCAACGTGTTGACGGGGGTCGTTGGCTCGCGCACCAGCGGACCGGCACGAGTACGCGTGGGAGCTGCTGAGGTACAAGTTGCCGATCTCGACGCACGCGAAGACGAGAGCGTCAGCGTGTGCATCCGCCCCGAAGCCCTGCAAATCCTGGGTGACGGACAAACCGCTCCTGCAGGGATGGCGCAACTCGAGGCGACCATCGCGAACGCCGAGTTCATCGGTGCCTTAAGTCGCCTCGACGTCACGTTGGCAGGCGGCATACCCCTGAAAATCGCCGTCCTCGACGAACTGGCCGGGTATGCCAAACCCGGCAAGTCCATCCGTGTCGCTTATGACCCAAGCCGTGTCATTGCGTTCCGGCGGGACGGGTCATGAAGGCGCTCACCATCGCGCCGCTCGCACGCTTGCCGGTGGCGATGGGTGTGGCGGCATTTCTGTTCCTTGGTCTGTTCCTCCTCTATCCATTGTGGGGCGTGCTCAGCGCCAGCGTGCTCACGCCTGATGGCACGGCTTTCACGTTTGGGAACTACGCGCGGATGCTGTCGCGGAGCTTCTATCGCGCCAGCGTCGTCAACACACTCATGATCGGTGCCCTGGCCACCATCACCACCACGCTGATCGCAGTCCCGCTCGCTTTCGCCATCGCCAGGCTCGACATCCCGGGCAAACTTCTGCTCATCGGTCTGGCGGCACTTCCCCTCGTGCTGCCGTCCTTCGTGGGCGCTTACGCGCTACTCTTGCTGTTCGGTCGCGCCGGGGTCGTCACACAATTCCTTAATTCCTGGGGTGTGCCCTTCGGCTCCATCTACGGCATGCCGGGCATTGTCGCCGTCTACACTCTGACCCTCTACCCGTACGTCCTGCTTCCCACCGTGGCCGCTCTCAAGGCCATCGACATGTCCGTCGAGGAGGCGGCGCAGAGCCTTGGCTCTGCGCCTGCTCGCACTTTCCGAACCATCACCTTGCCGATCGTCATACCATCGGTGCTGTCGGGTGCACTGCTGGTCCTCATCGAGACGCTCGAGAACTTCGGTGTTCCGGCCGTCCTAGCTGAAGACATGCCGGTTCTTTCGGTTGAGACCTACAAGCTTTTCATCGGCGAGACGGCGGCCAATCCTTCCGCGGCGGGAGTGTTGGGCGTTCTTCTGATTGTTCTGACCGCGTCGGTGCTGATCATCCAGCGGCGCTATCTGGCAAGCCGGCGCTTTGCGACTGGAGCACGCGTCGCACCGCCGCTGATCAAGATCAGCACTGGCTGGCGCATCGTTGCTACCTCGTACTCCTGGGCCGTCGTGCTGCTGGCGCTCGTGCCGTTCTTTGCCATCTTGGTCTTGTCGTTCATGGAATTCCGCGGTCCGGTCCTACACGCGGCTTTCAGTCTGAAAAACTACGTGGAGCTGTTCGCATCCGCGCAACGGCCGCTCGCCAACACTCTGTTGTTTGCGACGCTTGCCGCCGGCGCTGCCGCTTTCATAGGTGTGCCGGTCGGCTGGATACTGGTGCGCACGCGCTCGGTCTGGACCGGACTGCTCGACGTGACCGCCACGCTGCCATTCGCGGTCGCTGGAACGATCCTCGCCATTGGCCTGGTGATCGCCTTCAATGCGGGCGGCCTAGTGCTGACCGGTGGATGGCTGATTATGGTGCTGGCCTATACGGTGCGGAAGCTACCCTTCACTGTGCGCGCGTCGAGCGCGATCCTGCATCAGATCGATCCTGCGCTCGAGGAGGCGTCCATCAGCCTGGGTGTTTCGCCGCTGCGCACGCTGATCCGCCTTGTCATCCCGCTCATGCTTGGCGGTATCATATCCGGCATGGTCCTGACTTGGGTGACCGTTGCGTCCGAGTTGTCGTCGACTGTCGTGCTCTACTCTGGTCCGTGGCGCACGCTGACGATCGTCATGTTCCAGGCGCTGGAAGGCACCGGCGCCGGCGTGGCCGTGGCCGCGGCCTCGGTGCTGATTGCAATCACCTTGGTCCCAGTGTTGGTGGCCTACCGCTTGCTGCGGCGCTACGAGCTGTCCATGCTTTAGGGCGTGCGTGTCGGGCCGGCAGGCAAGAACTGGACCTTCGAGCCGGCAAACAGGTGTAATATTCTCGCCGCGGCGCACTCACGCAAGGCCAGTCGCTCGGGATTTTGCGCCACGGCCCGACCAGTGCGTAATCTACGGCACGCATGGCGGGTGCCAGGATTGCAAGGGATAGACGCAGGAATGATCATTGAAAATCAGGCGTCGGTGACTGACGCCGTGCTCCACGCTTTCAGCCGAACCGCAGATCCCCGCTTGCGGGAAATCTTGCTGGCGCTCGTGCGGCACCTGCACGGCTTTGTGCGCGACGTCCGGCTCACCGAACGCGAGTTTCAGGAGGCCTTGAGGATCATTGCGGCCATGGGCCAACGCACCACGGATTCCCACAACGAGGTCGTGCTTATGGCCGGCTCGCTCGGTGTGTCTGCACTGATCTGCCTGCTCAACAATGGCGATAACGGTCAGACGGAGACGCTTGCGAGCATGTTGGGCCCGTTCTGGCGCGAGGATCAACCATTGTCTGCGAACGGGGCGACGCTGGTCCGCTCCACCACACCCGGGCCGGGGCTGGTGGTCGACGTGTGCGTTGAGGACGGCCAGGGCCAGCCGCTGGAAGGAGCCGAGGTCGATGTGTGGCACTCCTCGCCTGAGGGGCTCTATGAAAACCAAGACCCTGCGCAAGCCGAGATGAACTTGCGCGGCCGCTTCAGTACCAACGCGGCCGGCCGGTTTCGCTTCAAGAGTGTCAAACCGGCGGGTTATCCAATCCCAATCGACGGACCAGTTGGCGAACTGGTCCGAGCCACAGGACGCCACAACTACCGCCCGGCGCATCTGCACTTCATGATCTACAAGCCAGGTTTCAAGACCCTGATCTCGCAGATCTACGCACCCGACGACGAGCACATCGATTCCGATGTGCAGTTCGGTGTCACCCGCGCCCTCATTGGCAACTTTGTGCTTCACGATAAGCCGGCGCCGGAATTGGGATTTGCGCAACCGTGGTATTCACTCGAGCAGCGCTTCGCAATGGAGCCCGGCGAGGCCCGCCGGCCGCGGGCGCCAATCCGCTCCAAGGCGCCGGCCCGCAAGGAATAATGGGACCGCTCACAGCAACCGGTGATGGTCTGCAACTCGCACGAATTGCCCGTGCCGACGGGTCGATACGCATGTCCCTTAACGGCAGCAGACCGTCCGTTGTGACCCGCTGCGGCAACCTGGCCGCGGTGTCAGCATGGGTGACAGTCAGGGCAAGCGGTCAATTGCTTCGATCGACCATCAGGTAGTCCATCGAATCTAGCGTCTTTCTGTATCGCTTTGCGCGCCAGGTCGGAGAACAGCTCCCAATGCTCCGCCATCACGTTGCGGATGTGCTTGGGCCGCTCCAGCAGCAAATGGAAAAAGCCTTCCGCAAACGATAGTACGTGACCGCTTCGCTCCAGTGTCACCTAAGCTATGATAATCAGGGGTTATCGACGTCCCAGGGTAGTTTCTTGCATGATCTGCCCCAGGTGCTGGTAGAGCGTCGTGAAGTCCTGCTCGCCCAGGCCCTGCTGCATGGCTCGCTCCAAGAGTCCCGCCGTCAGCGCAGCGTAGGAGCCTGGTTGATCTGCCTGGCGCGCGAAGTCCGCGGCCATGGCCAGGTCCTTGGCGAGGTTGGCCGTTCGGGAGCGGCCGTCGAAGGTGCCCGAGATGATGTGGTTGGGAAAGCGCTGCTCGCTGACGAAGCTGCGGGCGTTGCCAGCATTGATCACCGCGATGGCCATCTCCAGTGGGATGCCAACGCTCTCCGCCAGCCGGCAGCCTTCGCCGGTGGCCAGGAAGATCGTATGACAGATCATGTTGTGGATTAGCTTCATGGCATGGCCGGCGCCAGTCTGCCCGACATGAAATACTTTACCGGCAATCAGGCCAAGCAGAGGACGACACGCCTCGACGACGGCCGTGCTGCCACCGACCATGAGCGTGATCGTCCCAGCGTCGGCGGCCTTGGCGCCGCCGGTCATGCCGCCGTCGATGTACTCTCTGCCCGTCGCCCTGGCTTGTGCGGCGACCTCGCGTGTCGCCGTCGGATGCGAGGTCGTAAGGTCGATCAGCACCTGACCCTGATGCGGCCGATTGAGCAGACCGCCGTCCAGCACCGAGCGGATTTCTGCCGTTCCCGGCACCACGAACAGCACGGCTTTCAAGCTGTCGACCTTGCCAGGTTCAGCGACCACCACCGCGTCCGATAAGTCGGCGCGCTGCCGCGCCTCGGGACTGCTGTCCCACGCCGCGGCAAGGCGTCCGCTCCGATCGAGGTTGCGGGCGATGCCGCGCCCCATCTGCCCCAGTCCGATCACTGCCACATCGCGCATGACTGCCGCCTCGCGGTTGTTGCCCGTGACCTATCCGTCATCGCGACATTTGCGCCGGCAGCCAGAGCGACAGCTCCGGGAAGGCGATCACCAGTGCCAACACCAGGAACATGATCAGATGGAACGGAATGGTGCCCAGCACCACCTCGGACAGCTTGCCGTCCCAGATGCTCTGGATGACGAACAGGTTGATGCCGATTGGAGGCGAGATCTGCCCGAGCTCGACGTAGATGACAAGGATGACGCCGAACAGGATCGGATCGATGCCGTAGCTTGCCAGCACCGGATAGAGCAGCGGCACCGTGATGACGATCATGCCAAGGCTCTCGATCAGGCAGCCCAGGATCGTGAACAGAACGAACAGCGCCAGGTAGAACTCGAACTTGCTCAGGTGCAGGTCGATGATGAACTTGGTCACCTGCTCGCCGAGTCCGGCGAAGCTCAGCGCGGTAGAGAAGATATAGGCGGCCAGAATCAGGAACAGGATGTTGCCGCTGAAGATGATGGTGTTGAAGATGGACTGGATGAAGTCCTTGAGCGTCAGCTCGCCCATGGTGACGCCGAGCAGGATCGACAGCACGCAGCCCACCACCGCCGCCTCGGTGGTGGTGACCACCCCGAAATACAGGCCGCCAAGCGTGCCGAGAATGAGCAGCACGAAGGGCACCACCTCGGCCAGGGCCCGCAGCAGCTCGCCGCCCGAGCGCGGGCCCGCCTCGCGCGGGGCCACGCTCGGATCGATCTTGGCGTGGATGGCGATGTAGATCATGAAACAGGCCGTCATGATCAGGCCTGGGATAACGCCGGCCATGAACAACTTTGGCACCGATGTCTCGGTGAAGGTGCCATAGATGATCATCGGGAAGCTCGGCGGTATCAGGATGCCGAGGGTGCCGCCGGCCGCCAGCGAGCCGGCCGCCAGCGGCCGGTTGTAGCCGCGGCTCAAGAGCTGCGGCAGCGCCACGCCGCCGATGGTCGCCGCCGTGGCGATGCTGGAGCCATTTACAGAGGCGAACACGGCGCATCCGGCGATGTTTGTCTGCAGCAGGCCGCCCGGCAGCCGGGCCACCAGCTTGGCAAGGCCGCCGTAGATGCGACTGCTCAAACCGCTGGCGCTCAGGATCTCCGCCATGAACATGAACAGCGGCACCGCCGTGAGTGCAAACACGTTCATGCTGCCCCAACTCACCAGGCCGAGGCTGTTCAGCGCCGGTATCCCTCCCTGCAACAGCAGGTAGATCACCGCCGGAATGGTGATGGCGAACGGCACCGGCATGCCGGCCGTGAGCAAGCCGAGAAACAGGATGGTGACGACGAGAACCTGGAGTTCAGGACCCATTGCGTGCCCGGTCGGTGCTGCCAAGAGCGAGCAAACGCCCGACATCGGCGGCCATCGACCGCACGAGCGAGATGCATAGCGCCGCCATGCCGATCACCAGCAGCGATCTCGGCAGCCAGAGCGGCGTCTCCAGGAAGGTCGGCGCATGGTCGCCGAACCGCCAGGTCGAGCGCACCAAATTGACGAACTGCCACACGAAGATGGCGCAAAAGACCAGCGCCACCAGCTCGAAGAATAGCGAGGAGATCAGCTTCCATCGCATCGACAGGCGCGCCTGTACGAACTCGACGCGATGGAAGGCACCGTTGATGTGCGATACCGGCAGGCTCAGAAAGGCAATGGCCACCAGCATGTAGGCGGCCACCTCGTCAGAGACCTCATAGGAGAAATTGAAGGCCCAGCGCGTCACGATGTCGATGCCGATCACCACCAGCATGACCATGAGCGCCAGCGCGCTCAAGTACTTGCAGGTCCTCTCGACCACGCTTTCCGAGTTGGTTCGATCGAGCGGCGGCTCGTCCGTCGCTCCGTGACCGATATCCGCCATCATTTCCCCCAAGTCCCCTATCGGCCCAGCGCGGCCCGGACTTTGCCGAGCGCCTCGACCACGTCCGGCCCGCGCGTCTTCGCCCACTCGTCCCAATAGGGCTTCATGGTGTCGACCGCCTTGGCGATCTCGGCGGGCTTGGCCTGGGTGAGGACGTAGCCGGCGTCCGCCAGCGTCTTCTGCGAGGCGGCCTCCTCGGTCTTCATGGTGTCCTGGTTCCAGCGGCCGATGTCCTGCGCAACCTTGCGCAGCTTGGCCTGCAGGTCCGGCGACAGCTTGTTGAAGGCTTCGGTGTTGGCGATGATGTAGGAGTTGTTGACGTTCACCACCATCAGGAAGCCGTACTTCAGCAGGTCCTTCCAAAGCACGGCGCCGACGCCGGCCGTGAAGATGCCGTCGACCACGCCGCGATCGAGCGCGGAGGGCACCTCGGGAGCGCTCATGGTGATCGACGTGCCGCCGAACCGGCGCACGAATTCGCCCTGCTCGGGAGCCGCGACCCGCAGCTTCAGGCCCTTGATGTCTTCGAGCCCTTCGAGCTTCTTTTTTCCCCAGACCACCTGCATCGGATAGCTGTAGGCGGCGAGCACGGTTGAGCCCTTGGCCGCGAATCCTTTCTCGATGTAGGGCTGCAGCACGGCTGCGGCCTTTTCGAAATCCTCGTAGGACTGGATGAGCATCGGCAACCGCGGGATGCCGGCCAGCGGGACGTTGCCCGAGTTGAACAGGTCGTCGCCAAGCTGGACGATATTTTCGCCGACCGCCTTGGTGATGTCGGACGGGCTGATCTGCAGCGTGCCCGACAGGTGCAATTGCATCTTCAGTTCGCCGTTGGTCGCCTTCTCGATCTCCTCGGTGAGCAGTTTGGCGCCGCGCGAGGTGGCAAAGTTAGGAGCCGACTGATGCATGTAGAATTTCCACGTTTCCGCTGCCCGGGCGCTTGTAGTGAATAGGGCCAGCGAGGCACAGACGGCGGCGGCAGCCGCCGTCGCGCTTGCGGTGTTAGAGAGCTGCTTGAACATGGCATTCCTCCCACAATTGCTGTTTTGGTATTGGTCCCATGCATGCGGCAACGGCCGCGACGTCATTCCTTCCTAGAACAAGCGCGAGGACGCCAGCCGCGCGCCTTCGCTCAGCGCCGCGAGCTTCGCCCACGCAACATCCTCGGCAACGCGTCCTTTGCCCGCAATCGATTCAAACCCGCAGTCGGTGCCGGCCAGCACGCGGTGTGGATCGCCGATCACAGTCGCAACCCGCTCGAGGCGGTCGGCCACCACTTCGGGGTGTTCCAAGAAGTTGGTGGTGGTGTCGATCACGCCCGCAACGATGGTCTGGTCAGCGTCGACCAGCAGATCCTGCATGTAGCGAAATTCGTGCGCGTGCCGCGGGTTGGCGAACGGCAGCACGAAACCGCCGACCTTGGCACGGCGCATGACCGGGATCACGTCTTCGAGTGGAACGTCGCAATCGTGCGGCCCCTCGTAGTTGCCCCAGCACACATGCATGCGCACGCGGTCGCGTGGGATGTTGCGCAGGGCATGATTGATGGCGTCGATAACGCGACCGGCGAAGCCGAGAAAGTCGTCGAGTGGCTTGTCCTGATAGGTGTTGTGGCGTTCGCGCGCCAGGTCGGGACAATCGAGCTGCAGCAGGAACCCGCTGTTCACGATCGTCTCGTATTCGACGCGCAGGGCCTCCGCCAGCGCCTCGAGATAGGCTTCCTCGCTCGGATAGTGCTCGTTGAGAACGATTGCCGACACCATGCCTGGCGACGGTGCCGTCAGGAACCCCTCCACGAACGCACCTGGGTTCTTGGCCAACGCCGCCTTGAAGTCCTGGCACTCCGCGGCCACCGGCCCGGCATCGAGATAGCGAATTTCGCCGCGCGCTCTGGTTAGGCCGCGAATGTCGTCGACCGACTCTTTGCTGTTGTTGGCCTGGAAGCTCTGCTGCTTGAAGATCGGATAGCGCTCGACGTCGGCGCGCTGCCGCCGCGTCCAGGTACCATCGAGCCCGCTCAGGCGGTCACGCACATAGAGCAGAAAGGAATCACGCTGCTGCTCGCCGTTGTTGGCGACGTCGATGCCTGCTTCGGCCTGCTTGGCGACGACCCAGTTGAGCGCCGCCTTACCCGCTGCCTCCAATTCATCGGTCGACACCGCCTCGCCGCGTGATCGCCGAGCGTAAAGTCGGGTAAGCTCCTGTGGGCGAGGCAGACTGCCGGTATGCGTAGTAAGAACGCGACGTTCGCTTCTTTGCATCATCCCCCCGGGCATGCGTCCCCTCGACGGGCAGCTTGCTTCGAGCAAGACTTGTTATAACGCGTTACCATGGGTCATCCTGGGAGGCTGTCAAGCCGAAACGGCTCGGGTCACGCTTGCCCACTCCTGCCCACTCTGGGACCGAGCGGCGTTTTGCGGCACCAGTGCGGCCGGCTCCGGCACACGGCACTATTCAATGCGGGGGGAACGCAAAATGCTTTTGCGCTGCGGCGGCTACCAGGGCGAGGACTCGGTGCACACCCGGGCGCTGCGCGCGCTCAAGGCCGAGATCGGTCGCGCGGTGTCAGGCGTCGAGATCGAGCTGACGCCCAATGTCACGGCGCAGGGACGCAAGGCGAGTGATTTACTGGCGCTCGTGGAGAGCGGCGATCTGGACTTGTGCTATTTCAGCTCAAGCTATCTCGCCGGCCGCGTCCCGTCGCTGCGCGTACTGGACCTGCCGTTTCTGGTTACGCAGCGTGCGCGCGCCTACCGCGCGCTGGACGGGGATCTCGGCAAGCGTCTGGCCGATGACATCGGCCGCGCCACCGGCTTTTGCGTGTTGGCGTATTGGGACAACGGCTTTCGCCACTTCTCCAACGGCTTGCGCCCGATCCGCCACCCGCGCGACTGCCAGGGCATGAAGATCCGCACCTTGGACAACGCGCTGCACCAGCAGGTGTTTCGTGCGCTGGGCTTCGAGCCCATCACCATCGATGTGAAAGATATGCCGGCTGCGATCGCCTCGGGCGCGGTGGATGCGCAGGAGAACCCCCTCACCAACACACTCAACTTCGGGCTGCATCGCACCCACCGGTACATAAGCATGACCTCGCACTTCTTCGGCGTGGCGTTGCTGCTCGGCAATCGTGCGAAGTTCGACGGTTGGTCGACGGACACCCGCCAGCTGGTCGGCAAGGCGGTGGCGACCGCCACTCACACGCAGCGCGGGTACGCGACAAGCGAGGATGTCGACTGCCTCGCCCGTCTGCAGGCCGACGGCTGTGCAATCGCCAGCGCCGATGCCATCGATCTGTGCGCCTTCGAAGCGGCGGTGGCCGACATCCGCGCCGCTGAGATCGCGCGCCTCGACCCGGCGCTGCGGCGCGCATGGTAGGCTTACGAATTCCCGGAGCGCGGTGCGACGCGGCGGCGGATCTCGCGGATCACCACGCTGTTGTCGTGATCGCCTTCGCCGTGGCGGACGCAGGCATCAAGGATCTCGGCGTTCAGCGTTGCGAGCGGCAGCGCCTGGCCTAGTTGACGGGCCTGGGCCAGCATCAGCTCGACGTCTTTGAGCGTCTGGCGCGCGCGCCCTTCCGGTGCGAAATCGCCACGCACCATCTTCGGCCCCTTAGTGTCCATGACCTGCGAGTAGGACGCGGCCTGCCGTGCTACGTCGAGAAAGCGCGCCGGCTCAAGCCCCATGCGCTCGGCAAACACCAGCCCCTCCGCCAACGCCAGGCGGTTGAGGCCGAGGATCAGATTGATGGCAAGCTTGGTGCGGCCGGCATTGCCCGCCGGCCCCATGTAAAAATGCGACGCAAACACCGCGCTGAGGACATCGGCGACCTCGGCGAGCTTGCCTGCATCGCCGCTCACCAGAGCCACGCCCCGCCCTTGCCGCACCTGCTCGCTTGTGCCGGAGATCGGCGTATCGAGCAGATGCAATCTGTGCGGCTCGATGCGCCGCGCGAGCGCCGCGATGCGGTCGGGATCGCAGGTGCTGGCGCACAGCAGGATCCTGTCCGAGCCCGCGCCGAGGGCAGGCAGCAGCTCGCGCTCGACCACCTCCTCGACCTGCGCGGTGTTGAACACGGCCAGGAACAGAGCGTCGCACTGGCACGCCACCGCGCTGGGCGAGGCGGCGGCTATTCCGCCCAGCGCCTGCAGCTTGCCGAGCTTGCCCGCGTCGATATCAAACCCGACCACGCCGTAGCCTGCACCGAGCAGGCGCTCGGCCAGGGCACTGCCCATCAGGCCACAGCCGACAATTCCGATCTGCCTCGCCAGGCTCATGCCATGCTCATTGGCGTCGCACGCCGCGCCGTCAGGCGAACAGGCGCTTGGAAGCAATGCGCGCCCCGTCGGCCAGCGAGCGCAGCTTGGCCCAAACGACGTCCTCGGCCACCCGACCCATGCCGGCGGACGTGTCGAACCCGCAGTCCGTGCCCGCGAGCACACGCCTCGGATCACCGACAGCGCCGGCAACACGTTCGAGGCGATCCGCGATGACCTCTGGGTGCTCTACGAAATTGGTCTGCGTATCGATGACGCCCGCAACGATCAGCTGGTCGTCGGCGAGCTGCCCGAGCAGGCGATACTCGTGCTCGTGCCGTGGATTGGCGAACGGTAGCACCAGGCAGCCGACGTTGGTCTTCAGGATGGCCGGCAAGATATCGCTGAGCGGCACGTCGCAGTCGTGCGGGCCCTCGTAGTTGCCCCAGCACACGTGCAGGCGTACGCGGTCGCGCGGGATGTTGCGCAAGGCCTTGTTGATTGCCGCAACCACCAGCTCGACGAAGCCGACGAACTCGCCGAGCGGACGCTCCTGGTAGGAGGTATGGCGTTCGAGCGCGAGATCGGGACAGTCGAGCTGCAGCAGGAAGCCATTGCGCACGATGGTCTCGTACTCGATCTGCAGCGCTGCGCTCAGCGCATCGAGATACTTCTCGAAGCTGTCGTAGTGCTCATTCTGCACGATGGAGGCGATGATGCCGGGCGAAGGAGCGGTGAGGAACGGCTCGACATAGCCGCCGCCGGCTGCATCGAGCGCGGCACGGAAGTCGCTGCATTCGGTCTCGATCGCTTGCGGGTCAGCATAGCTCACCGCGCCGATCGCCTTGGGCAGGATTGCGCGGTTCGAAACCGTATCCTTGCCAGCCGTGCGCTGCTGGAACTCGGCCTTGTAGGCCGGATACTTGTCGAGGTCGGCGTGCATGGGCCGCGCGCCGCTGCCGCCGAGCCCGGTCAGGCGATGGCGCAGATAGAGCACGAAGGATTCGCGCGACTGTTCGCCGTCATCGATCACATCGAGGCCTGTCTCGATCTGCTTTTTTACGATGCCGCGCAGCGCCGTGCGTGCCTCCGCCTCGATGGCCGCCGGGTCGACGGCCTCGCCGCGCACGCGCTTTGCGAACAGCGTGGTCAGCGTCGCCGGCCGCGGCAGACTTCCGGCGTGCGTGGTCAGGATGCGGTTTTCGCTACGCTGCATTGCTGTCGCTACCCGTTGCTCGCAGCTCGCCTCGCTTGATATCGTCAAGGCTGGGTGAGCTAGTCGCGCCGATCCTCGGCGCTCGCGGGAACACTACAGCCATGTCCACAGCTGCGACGCAAGCCGGAAAGTCTCCGGCCGGCTTCGACTTCGTCGTCGTCGGCGGTGGCACGGCGGGCTGCGTAATGGCCAATCGTCTGTCTGCCCATTCCGGCGTTTCAGTCCTGCTACTCGAAGCGGGTAGCGATACGGCGCCAGGCATGGAGCCGGCTGACATCCTCGATGTGTATCCGACCTCATACTACAATAAGAGCTATATGTGGCCGGCGCTCAAAGCGCACTGGCGCAGCAAGAGCAACTGCAACGCCACCGGATTCGACCAGGCCCGCGTGCTGGGCGGCGGCTCCAGCGTGATGGGCATGGTGGCGCTGCGCGGCACCGCCGACGATTACGACGAGTGGGAGCGGCTTGGCGCAACGGGGTGGAGCTGGGAGGGCGTGCTGCCCTACTTCCGGCGCCTTGAGTCCGATCTCGATTTTGTTGGTGACGCGCACGGTACGGACGGCCCCACGCCGATCCGCCGCGTGGCGCGGCAGAACTGGACGCCGCTGGCGCGCGCTGCCGGCGCCTACGCCGAGCAGCGGCAGATGCCCTTCATTGCCGACATGAATGCCGATTTCCGCGACGGCTACTGCGCGCTGCCGATGAGCAATACTGAGACGCGGCGCGCCTCCACGGCCATCTGCTACCTCGATGCCAGCGTGCGTCGGCGCGGCAACTTGATCGTCCTGCCCGGCGCCAACGTGCTGCATCTTTTGCTCGACGGGCGTCGCGTCAGCGGAGTGCGAGCCGTGGTTGACGGCGAGGACAGAGATTTTCTGGCGCGCGAGGTCATCCTATGCGGAGGTGCCGTCTTCTCACCGGCTCTGCTGCTGCGCTCGGGCCTTGGACCGCAGCAGCACCTGCGCCAACACGGCATCGCGCCCAACGCCGATCTGCCGGGCGTCGGCCGCAACCTTATGAACCATCCGGTGCTCTTCTTCGGCGCCCAACTGCGTCGTCCGGCGCGGCAGCCCGACAGCTTGCGCACGCTGCAGGTGACCTGCTTTCGCCTGTCGTCGGGATTGCCCGGCTGCCCGGCAACAGACCTTTGCGTCAACGTGCAGAGCAAGTCGTCGTGGAACGCGACCGGTCGGCAGATTGCCAATTTCGGCCCAGTGCTATGGAAACCGTTCTCGCGCGGGCGCGTCTCGCTCGCTTCGCGGGAAGCGTCCCACCCCTTGGTGGAGTTCAACTTCCTCGACGACGAGCGCGATCTCAAACGTCTAATGCATGGCTTCCGCTGGGTGTGCCACTTCCTGTCGTCCGATCCGCTACGTCCGCTGCTCGGTCGACCGTTCCCGGTGCGCTTCACCGATCGCCTACGCCGCCTCAACCGGTTTAGCAAGGCCAACGCCGTGCAATCCGCGGCAATTGCTGCGCTCCTCAACGTCCATCCCCGGTTGAGCGATTACGCGCTGCAGACGCTCACCGGCGGTGCTGTCAACCTCGATGAGCTGTGCGCGGATGAGCATCGGCTGGCCGAGCACGTGCGCGCCGATGTTGCGGGAACGTTCCATGTCAGTGGGACGTGCCGCATGGGCACAGCCAACGACCGCGGCGCGGTGGTCGATGCGGCGGGCCGCGTGATCGGCGTCGGCGGGTTGCGCGTGGCGGACGCCTCGGTGATGCCGGTCGTGCCGCGCGGCAACACCAACATCCCGACCATCATGATCGCGGAAAAGCTTGCAGCCGCAATCGCCGGTCACTAACGTTTCGCGCAATAAAACTAAGACATTTGCTCAAGGAGGAGCGCCATGAACAGGGTCACGCGGCGGACAGTTCTGTGCGGTGCCGGCGCCGTCGCCGGGATTGGTATCGCCGGACATCGGGCGAGGGCCGCCGAGTTCAACCTCAAGTATGGCAACGACCTGCCGGCTGCCCACCCCATCAACAAGCGCGCCTCCGAGGCGTGCGATGCGATCCGCACCGCAACCAACGGACGGGTCGACATTCAGATCTTCCCCAACAGCCAGCTCGGCGGCAGCACCGACATGTTGAGCCAGGTGCGCTCGGGCGCTCTCGACATCTTCACGGTGGGATCGCCGCTGGCCAACGTGGTGCCGGTGTCTTCGATCAGCAGCATCGCCTTTGCGTTCCCGGATTTCGCAGGCGTGTGGGCTGCCGTCGATGGCGACCTCGGCGCCCACATCCGCCAGCAGATCGGCGGCATCGGTCTCGTTGCCTTCGACAAGATGTGGGACAACGGCTTCCGCCAGATCACCACCAGCAACAAGCCGATCAACGAGCCAAACGATCTCAAGGGTCTGAAGCTGCGCGTGCCGGTGAGCCCGCTCTTCACCTCGATGTTCCGGGCGCTCGGCACGGCTCCGACCGCCATCAACTTCGTCGAGGTCTACACGGCGCTGCAGACCAAGATCGTCGACGGCCAGGAGAACCCGCTCGCCCTGATCGAGGCCGCCAAGTTCTACGAGGTGCAGAAGTATTGCTCGCTCACAGGCCACATGTGGGAAGGCTTCTGGATGGTGGCGAACCGCCGCAACTGGGAGCAACTGCCGCAGGACCTGCGCGCGACCACCGCGCGTCTGCTCAACGAAGGCGCCATCAAGCAGCGCGACGACATGGCCAAGCTCAATGCCACGCTGGAAGCGCAGCTGAAGGACAAGGGGCTCGCCTTCAACACCGTCAACAAGAAGCCCTTCCAGGACGCGCTGAAAACGGCCGGCTTCTACACCGAGTGGCGTCAGAAGTATGGTGAGGATGCCTGGAAGATCCTCGAGCGCTACAGTGGGAACCTGACCTGACGCCGAACGCTCATGCAGCACGCACCCGATGGCATTCGATCCGCTAGCCCGCAACCGTGGATCGGAGCCGTAGAGACGCTGCTCGGTGGTGCCGTGGCGCTCGTCGCGGCCACCATCCTGCTGTTCGAAGTCGGGTTGCTGTTCTGGGGCGTGGTGGCGCGCTACGTCTTCCACCAGCCGCTGGTCTGGGCCGACGAGCTGGCCTCCACCTTGTTCGTGTGGCTGTCCGTGCTCGGTGCCGTGATCGCCATGCAGCGCGGCGCACACATGCGGCTGACGGCATTCATAAGTCGCGCCGCCCCCGCCACCCGCCAGAAGATCGAAGTGATCATCTTGCTTGTGGTGGCGGCCTTCGTGTGCATCCTCGCCTATCCGGCCATCGAGTACAGCCTCGATGAGGCGATCGTGCGCACGCCGGGCCTCGGCATCAGCAATTCCTGGCGCGCATCGGCCGTCGCGGTGGGAGCCGTGCTGATGGCAATCTTCTCGCTGCTGCGGCTGCCGGCGATGGCGCCGGATCGGTCATTCCTCGCGACGGCCGTCATCGCCTTCGTCGTGGCCTGCGCGGCGCTGTGGTGGGCGCGCCCGATCTTCATGGGGCTTGGCAACTACAATCTCTCGATCTTTTTCGTACTCGGCGTCGGTGTGGCGGTGGCCATGGGTGTGCCAATCGCGTTCGCCTTCGGCATCGCCACCGTCGGTTACGTGGCGCTGGCGACGCGGGCGCCGCTCACGGTCATCGTCAGCCGCATGGATGAGGGCATGTCGCACCTGCTGCTGCTGTCCATCCCGCTGTTCGTGCTGCTCGGCATTCTGATCGACATGACCGGCATGGCACGGGCCATGGTCGGGTTCCTCGCCTCGCTGCTCGGCCACGTGCGCGGCGGACTGTCCTATGTGCTGCTCGGCGCCATGTATCTGGTGTCAGGCATATCGGGAGCAAAGGCCGCCGACATGGCCGCCGTTGCCCCCGTGCTGTTTCCCGAGATGAAGGCGCGCGGCATGAAACCCGGCGAACTCGTATCGCTGCTGGCGGCGTCGGGAGCCATGGCGGAGACGATTCCGCCTAGTGTCGTGCTGATCGTGATTGGCTCGGTGGCGAGCGTGTCGATTGCGGCGCTGTTCACGGGCGGTCTGCTGCCGGCGGCCGTGCTGGCCCTGGCGCTCGCCGTCGTCGCCTATTTCCGCTCGAGCGACGATGATCTCGTAGAGCGCAAGCGGGCGACGGGGACCCAGATCGCCCGGGCGTTCGTCATCTCGGTGCCGGCGCTGATCCTGCCGTTCCTCATCCGCGCGGCCGTGGTCGAGGGCGTGGCGACGGCGGTCGAGGTGTCGACGATCGGCATCGCCTATACGATCGCCGTGGGCATCGTCGTCTACCGCCAGTTCGACCCGCGACGCATCTGGCCGATGCTGATCGATACGGTGTCGCTGTCGGGCGCCATCCTATTCATCGTTGGTACGGCCACCGCCATGGCCTGGGCGCTCACACAGTCGGGCTTCTCGCACACGCTGGCGACCAGCATGGCCAAGGTGCCTGGCGGCGCCGTCGGCTTCATGGCCTTCACGATCGTGGTGTTCGTCATCCTCGGTAGCGTGCTGGAGGGCGTGCCGGCGCTCGTGCTGCTGGCGCCGCTGCTGTTTCCGATCGCGCGCACGATGGGCATCCATGACGTGCACTATTCCATGGTGGTCATTCTGGCCATGGGCGTCGGGCTGTTCGCGCCGCCGTTCGGCGTCGGCTTCTTCACCGCCTGCGCGATCGGCAACGTCGATCCCGACGAGGCCATGTCGCGCATTTGGCCCTACCTCGGCGCGCTGCTGATCGGCGTCGTCGTCGTCGCCGCCATCCCGTGGATCTCCATCGGGTTCTTGTGAGGCGAGGCGCCGAACGGCCTGTGCACGGCCACCAGCTTGACGCAGGACAGGGTGCACTGCAGGATGCGGATCGAGCTGGAACGCAATCGCAGCCGGGGCGTTGACCTCGGCCTGCGACACTGCTGGAGGAAGGCATGAAGCTGGAATGGCGCAAGCCGGTCGTGACCGAGCAAGAGGTCGGCCTCGAGGTAACGAGCTATCAGTCGGCCGAGCTGGATCAGGACTGAACATTCACCGGCAAGGTCGGATCTGCAAGCGGCGGTCGATGCTTCGGCCGCCGCTGGCCTATGTGAAGGCGCTTTGCCGTGTTCGGCGGACCCCGCCATGATCATCAAGATGCTCGGATCGGCCGCGGGCGGTGGATTTCCGCAGGCCAACTGCAACTGCCGGAACTGCGCCGATGTGCGCCGCCACGTGCCGGGCCTGCAGCCGCGCACCCAGTCGTCCCTGGCCGTGAGTGCTGACGGGCGATGTTGGACACTTCTCAACGCTTCGCCGGACCTGCGCCAGCAGATTGCCGTGACGTCCCAGTTGTGGCCCCAGGTGGGTGGCGGCCTCCGCTCTAGTCCGATAACGGCGGTCGTACTGACCAATGGCGATGTTGACCATGTTGGCGGACTGCTTAGCCTGCGCGAGGGCTTCGCCTTCACGCTCCATGCCTCGGCGCGCGTGCATGCGGCGCTGGCGGCCAACTCCATCTTCAACGTGCTGGATGCACGTGCCGTCGAGCGTGCCGTGCTGCCGGTCGGTCGACCGGTAGAGCTTGGCGGCGGACTGCTGATGGAGGCGTTCGCGGTTGGCGGCAAGGTCGCGCTTTACCTCGAAGGCAAGTCCGACACCGACGACGGCGACACGTTAGGGGTCAAACTGAGCCAGCTCGGCAGCGGCGCTTCGGCCTTCTATATTCCAGCGTGCGCCACGGTGGATGTATGTTTGGCTGCGCGCCTGCGCGGGGCCACGCTGCTGCTGTTCGACGGCACGCTTTACACCGACGACGAGATGGTTCTGCAAGGTTTGTCGGGCAAAACTGGTCGTCGTATGGGGCACTTGAGCATCGCCGGGCCGCAAGGATCGATGGCGGCGCTGGCCGGTATTGGCGCCAAGAGAAAGGTCTTTGTGCACATCAACAACTCAAATCCGGTTCTGCGCGAGGACAGCCCCGAGCGACGCGCCGTCGAGCGGGCTGGCTGGGAAGTCGCTCATGACGGCATGGAGATTGAGCTGTGAGCGCGCGCCTGGCCCCGGACCAGCTGGAAGCGGCGATCCGCGCCGTCGGCGCCGAGCGCTACCATGACACGCATCCGTTCCACCGTCTTCTGCATGGCGGCGAGCTGGACAAAGGCCAGGTGCAGGCCTGGGCGCTGAACCGCTACTGCTACCAGGCGGCGGTGCCGCGCAAGGATGCGGCCCTGATCAGCCGGGTGCACGATCGCGAGCTGCGGCGTGCATGGCTGCGCCGCATCCAGGATCACGACGGCGACGGCACCGAGGCGGGCGGCATCGAGCGCTGGCTGGTGCTGACCGATGCCCTGGGTCTCGACCGCACGTACGTCGTGTCCATGCAGGGTGCGTTGCCGGCCACACGCTTCGCTGTCGAAGCCTATGTCAACTTCGTGCGCGAGCATTCGCTGTTGGAGGCCGTCGCTTCCTCGCTTACCGAGCTGTTCGCGCCCGCCATCCATCGTCAACGCATCGCCGGCATGCTGGAGAGCTACGACTTCATCGGCGAGCGGGCCATGCAGTATTTCAGCCGCCGCCTCGATCAAGCCAATCGTGATGCCGATTTCGCGCTCGACTATGTCAAGCGGCATGCGACCACCGCCGCCATGCAGCTGGCTTCGGTCGAGGCAGTCCGTTTCAAGTGCAACGTGCTGTGGGCGCAGCTTGATGCGCTGCATCACGCCTACGTAACGCCCGGCCTCATTCCGCCAGGCGCCTTCCGGCCGGGGCAGGCATGAGCGATGGGCGAGCAGCACGTGTCCTGATTGGCCCGCTGTCGAAGCCGGTGCTGCCGCGGCACGTCAAGCTGCGCCGCGATGCAGCGCGCGATCGATGGACCATCCTGGCGCCGGAACGCGTGTTCGCGCCCGACGCCATTGCATTGGCCGTTCTACAGCTGTGCGATGGTGCGCGCACCACTGACGACATAGCCGAGCAGCTGGCTCACTCCTACACCGCACCCAAGACGCAGATCCTGGCCGACGTGGTGGCCATGTTGCAGGATCTGGCCGACAAAGGAGTCGTGCAGGCGTGAGCGCTGGGGCGCACATCGGCGAGGCCAAGTCCGTGCGCGTCCCGGCGCCAATTGGCCTGTTGGCCGAGCTGACCCACCGCTGTCCGCTGCAATGCCCATACTGCTCCAATCCGCTGGCTCTGGAGGGTGTCGCCAGCGAGTTGCCGACCCAGACGTGGATCGACGTTTTGGCGCAGGCGGCTCGGCTCGGCGTGCTGCAACTGCACCTGTCCGGCGGCGAGCCGACCGTGCGTCGTGACCTCGAACAGATCGTGATGGCAGCCGCCAAGGCTGGTCTCTACTCCAACCTGATCACGGCAGCGGTGCTTCTCACGCGCGAGCGCTTGCAGGCGCTGGCCGAGGCTGGCCTCGATCATGTGCAGATCTCGATCCAGGCCCCAGACCCTGGCAATGCCGATGGCGTCGCGCATTATCCCGGCGGCCACGCCAAGAAACTCCAGGTTGCAGACTGGGTGCGCGAGATTGGCCTGCCGCTTACCATCAACGCGCCGCTATATCGCCAGAACCTCGACAGCCTGCCGGCCATCATCGAGCTGGCGGAACGAGTGGGCGCGCAGCGGTTGGAGGTAGCCCACGTCCAGTACTATGGCTGGGCGCTGCAGAACCGGTCCGCCTTGATGCCAACTCGTGACCAGGTCATGCGTAGCGCCGATGTCGTTGCGCAAGCGCGCGAGCGCCTGAAGGGCGTCCTGGTCATCGACTTTGTGGCACCGGACTACTACGCCTCGCGGCCCAAGCCCTGTATGGGTGGCTGGGGCCGCGGCATCATCAACATCACGCCATCGGGCAAGGTGTTGCCGTGCCATGCGGCCGAGAGCATTCCGGGTCTCATGTTCGACAACGTGCGGGAGCGGCCGCTGCGCGAGATTTGGCTCGCCTCCGATGCATTTCAGAAATTCCGCGGGCTGCAATGGATGCGCGAGCCATGCCGGTCCTGCGCGTACCGCGAGATCGATTGGGGCGGTTGCCGATGCCAGGCCCTGGCCTTCACCGGCGCCGCCGAAAACGCCGACCCGGCATGCGCGAAGTCTGCCCATCACAATGCCTTCACGCGCCTTGCCGAGACTGAGTCCAGTGGCGCCTCGCCGCCGTTTGTCTACCGCCGGCCTGCCAAGAAGCGCACGGAGGCCTAGCTATTGTGGCGCTTTGTTCGACGTGTCGCGCGTGCCCGGTTATTGGGCTTGCGACTGGCGTTGGTCGCCGGTGACGCGCCAGATCGTGTTGCCGGTATCGTCGGCAACCAGAAGCGCGCCCTTGCTGTCGACGGCCACCCCAACGGGACGACCGTACGCTTTGCCGCTGCCGTCATCCTTCAGGAAGCCAGTCAGAACATCGACCGGCAAACCGCTGGGTCGCCCATCTTTGAATGGCACGAACACGACTTTGTAGCCGCTATATCGCGTGCGGTTCCAGGAGCCGTGCTGGCCGATGAACATGCCTCCCCGGAACTGCTCGGGCAGCTGGTCGCCGCTGTAGTAGGCCAGCCCCAGCGCAGCTGTGTGTCCGCCCAAAGCATAGTCGGGCGTGATGGCGGTTGCGACCAGATCGGGCCGTTGCGGTTGCACGCGGGCGTCGACGTGCTTGCCCCAATAGCTGTACGGCCATCCGTAGAAGCCGCCATCCTTGACCGAGGTCAGGTAGTCGGGCGGAAGGTCATCCCCCAATTCGTCGCGCTCGTTGACGACCGTCCACAGCGCGTCGCTGGTCGGCTCTATGGCCATGCCGTTGGCGTTGCGCAGGCCGGACGCAAAAATGCGCGATTGTCCCGTCGCAAGGTCGAGTTCAAGAATGGTGGCGCGCCCCTTCTCGATATCCATGCCCTTCTCGCCGATGTTGCTGCCGGAGCCGACCGTCACGAACAACTTCGAAGCGTCCTTGTTCGGGAGCAGGGCTCTGGTCCAATGGTGGCCGACGGGCAAATCGAGCAGCTTGGTGCCTTGCTCGGCGATGCGGGTTTGGCCGACGCGGAAGGGGAAACGCAGCACGCTGTCGGTGTTGGCGACGTAGAGATTGTCGCCGACCAAGGCCATCCCGAATGGCTGGCGCAGGCCTTCCAGGAGCACGGCCTGGGTTTCGGCGACGCCGTCGCCATCGCCATCGCGCAGCAGCGAGATGCGGTTGGCGTTCTCCACGATCGAGCCGGAGCGGCGCTGGACCCAGCTTTGCACGATGGCCCGCGGCGACCAGCCGGTCTTGGCAGGCTCGCTGGCCGCTTCTGCCACGAGCACATCGCCGTTTGGCAACACCAGTAGCCAGCGCGGATGCTTGAGGCCCTGTGCAAACGCGCGCACCTGCAGGCCCGCAGCAGGTGTTGGGGTCGCACCGCTCGGCCACGGCTCGTCTGCTACCGACCACCTGATGGTGGGAATCCAGGTTTGGTTCGGCGCCGGCAACTTTGGGTCTGGGCCATATCCCTGCGCCTGTTCGGCCGACAGTTTGCCGGGGACAAACAGGCTGCATGCAACGAGAACTATGGCGGGCTTGATCGAGCTGGACATACGCACCTCGTGGAATGTGCACGGCAACGCGCGCTTGCGAGCCGTGTTCCGGACCGAGGCCCTGGGCGCGCAACAAATTCCCGTGCAGACGTGCAAGGTCAGCCTGAGCAGAACGGCTCGAGGATGCCCAACCTTGCTGACAGCGCTCAAGCCTACTGCCCGTGCGCAGGCCGGACGCGGCTTTGAACCAAATGCATGCA
>DASTOW010000101.1:0-3981 GCA_035762425.1 Hyphomicrobiaceae bacterium
GGCGCGATCGGGAAGCGGAACTTCTCGAATAGGTAGCCGACCGCGCCGAAGGTCACGATCGTCCACAGGTCGTTGATATTGTTGCGCGCAGCCAGTGCGCCGATGAAGCAGAACATCACCACGAACGCCGACACCGCCGCCTCGCGGAAATCGAGCACCTTCACCAGCGCCTTGATGGCGAAGTAGCCGAGTAGGCACATGCCGATCAGTGACACGAACACGGAAGCGAAAATCGCGTAGATCAGTCCCGGCTGGCTGACGAATACCTGCGGACCGGGCTGCACGCCCTGCAGCATAAACGCGCCGAGGATGATGGCAGTCGCGCCCGATCCCGGAATGCCCATGGTAAGCAGCGGGATCATGGCCCCGCCGACCGAAGCGGTGGCCGCCGACTGCGGGGCGACGATGCCCTCAGCCACGCCCGTGCCCATCTCTGTGCGACGCCGTCCGTACTGCGCCTCGACGCCGTATGATAGAAAGGAGGCGATGGTAGCGCCTGCGCCCGGCACGATGCCGATCAGGATGCCAAGGATGGAGGAGCGGGCAAACGAGCCCTTCACCGCCATCACTTCGCTGGCCGATGGCAGTTTGGTCTCGATCTTGCCGATCTTCTCAAGGGTGGGCGACGTGAAGCCGCGCTCAAGGCGCGACAGGACCTCGCCCAGGCCGTAGGCACCCACCATCACGCCGAGGTACTCGATGCCGTCGCGCAGCGTGTCGACACCGAACGAAAACCGCTCGATCCCGTAGGTGCCGTCCACGCCCACGGATGCGATCAGCAGCCCGATGAACAGCGATATGAAGGCATTGACCTGCGATCCGCCGCCGAGACAGACAACGCTGGCCAGTCCGAAAAGCACCAACGCAAAATACTCGGGCGCCGAGAACGTCAGCGCGATCTTGGCCACCGGCTCGGAGGCGGCGACCATCACCAAGGCGGCGACCAGGCCGCCGGCCAGCGCTGCAAACAGGGTCCAGCCCAGCGCCTTGGCGGGCTCGCCCCTCTTGGCCATCTCGTAGCCGTCCCACAGCAGCGGCACGTCGATCGGCTCGCCGGGTATTCGGAACAGGATGGCGGTGAACGCACCGCCGTAGGTGCCCGTCACGTACATCGCCGTCAGAAGGATCACAGCCGGCGTGATGCCCATCTTGTAGGTGAAGGGCAGCGCCAGCACCACGCCCATCACCAGCGTCAGGCCGGGCAGCACGGCCACCAACAGGCCGAGCACCAGGCCGATCATCAGCACGAAAATGTTGACCGGCTGGAAGACGGTGACAAAGCCCTGGCCGAGGTGGATCAGCACATCTTGCATGGGTCGCCTCTCAGCGCATCTGCAGCAGTTGCGCGAGCCACAGCGTGAACTCCTGGAAGCGTCCGGTTCCCAGCGGCAGCGAGACGTAGACGACGCCGCGGAAGATGTAGAACAGCACGACGGCCCCGAGCAGGCTGGTCAGCAGAATTGCCGGCAGGTTGCGCCATTGCCCGACCAGCATGAACAGCACCATCAGCAGGAAGGTGGCAATCGGAAAGCCCAGGTATTCGAGCGCTATCGGGTAGAGGAGGAACAGGGCAAAGCCCATCGCCACCAGCCCGTAGCGAGCGGGCCCTGTTTGGTCTTGCTCGACGATGTCGCCCGGCAGCATGGGTCGGTCCTCAGAAGCAGCGCTGCCGTCAGCCTGACGACTGCCGCTCATGCAGCTTTGCACCATGCCGACGAGGCACGTCAGCAGCAGCAGGCCGAGCACAATCTTGGGCCAGGCATCGGGTCCGAGCCGGCCCGGCACGTTTGGAAATTCGAACTGGAGCGCCAGCCAGTAGAGGTAGGCGCCTACGATCATGACAGCCGCATAAGGCGCGGCTCGGCGCAAGGCCAGCATCAGCTCCCCCTCAACAATCGGGGGCCAAGGATGCCCACTCGGGCATCCCGGCCCCCGCGTCACAACAGGCTCGGCGGGCCGCGGCCCACACGCGGCAGGCTCAGTTCTTTTTCGTCTCGCCAGCTGGAGCTTCGGCCTTGGTCATTCCGACCTCGGCGGCCAGCGACTTCATGGCCTTCAGCTCACCGTCGAGGAAGACGCGCGCTTTGTCGGCCGCAACGAAGCTGTCGGAGGATGCGTACTGCTCCTGCAGATACTTGACGTACTCGGGGTCCTTGGCCGCCACGGCCAGCGCATCCGATAGCGTCTTGACCGTCTTGGGGTCGGTGCCGGCCCGGACCACGATTGAGCGGAACTGCGGCAAGGTGACCTTGTCGCCGATTTCGACGGAGGTCGGCACGTCCTTGAAGTTCTCGTCCCGCTTCTCGGCGAACACCAGCACCGGTTTCATCTGCTTGTTGTCGACGAAATTGCGCACATCGCCGATCTGCTCATAGAGAATGTCGGCGTGGCCGCCCAGGATCGCCGAATAGCGCTCGCCTGGCTTGGAGAAGGGTACCGCCACGAGTTTCAGGCCCTTCTTCTTGACGTAGTAGTTGATGGTGAGATCGTCGGCCGAGCCGAAGCCCAGCATGGCGACCCGGATGGTATCCGTCTTGCCGGCCTTCTCCACGTCGGCCCAGCTGCTGAACTTGCCGTTCGTCGCCACCAGGAACGCTGATGGTTGCTGGATGACGACGCCGAGTGGCACGATCTCGCTCATGGTCCACTTCGGGGCCGGTGTTCCAGCCTGCAGGGCGAACGTGTCGCCGATGAAGACCGAGATCGAATAGCCGTCGGCGGGCGCCGTCAGCATCTTGGTAAGGCCCGTCTGGCCGGTCGCGCCCGGCACATTGACGACCGGCATCGATACCTTGAGCTTTGGTTCCATCAGGCTGGCCAGCTTGCGCGCGACCTGGTCGGCGCCGCCACCGGGCCCCCAGGGCACAACGAACTCGATCGGCCTGGAAGGAAATTCCTGCGCGACTCCGGGCGCCGCGGCCAGCGTCAACGTCGCTGCAGACGCGGCGGCCAATACCATGTCTCGCATGCGAGGGATCATGTCTTTGTTCTCCGATGTCCAAGTCGCATTCGATTTCGGCACAGTGACGCGCCGAGCAGGATCGGACAAGTCACGAAAACCGCAAAGCGCCTTTTTGCGCTGTGCGGTTGCCGAGCTACGCGATTGAATTTGGTTTGGCTGCGCAGACGCCGTGCTTGCCTTACTGGGCGAGCCAAACCTCGCTCAGGTCCTGCAGGATGTATTGGCTCGGGGAGAAGTGCCAGCCCTGTATCTTTTTGTTATTCACGATGATGCGGTGGTACCAGAGGTAGGGGATGCTGTAGGCCGTGGTGATGGCATACTTGTCCATCTCCTGCACCAGTCGCTTGCGTTCCTTGGGGTCGACGGCGCGGCGCTGCTGTTCGTACATCTGATCGAGCTTGACATCTTCGTGACCGGAAAAGCCGGTCGGTGATGCTGCCTTGGTCAGCAGTTTGGAGAACTGCGCCGTCGGATCGTCCGTGAAGTCGTTGATGAACTCGATCGCGACGTCGAAATTACCCGCCAGCACACCGTCCTGGTACAGCTTGGTCTCCAACTGCTCATGCTGCACGTTGACGCCGATGCGCCGCCATTGGTCGATGGCGAATACGCCGCCCGGGGTATAGGGCTCGGCCACGTTGCGGTTGGTGAGCTTGAAGGTGAGGTTCTCGACTCCCGCCTCCTTGAGCAGCTGCCTCGCCTTGGCGCGCGAATCCTCGATGTTCTTGGCGAATCCCGGCAGCTTGACCAGCTCCGCTTCCGGCAGCGACATGGAATAGCCGGGCCGCATCACGCCGCCGACGAACTTCAAAATAGAGATCTTGGACAGGGCTTCCGAGCCGCCCCAACGGTCGATGGCCATCGACAGCGCCTGGCGCACCTTGATGTCGTCGAAGGGCTTGCGCGTGGTGTTGAAGACGAGCATCAGGTTGTTGACCCACGTCCCCTCGTACACCGCCAACTTGTCCTTCGCCTGCTCGAGGAGCTGCGCTCTTTCGGACGGATTGCGGCCGCGGAAC
>DASTOW010000102.1:0-28331 GCA_035762425.1 Hyphomicrobiaceae bacterium
TGAAAGTCGCGATGAAAGGGATTGCCTGATGGACATCCGCGCGTCCGAGATCTCCTCGATCCTCAAGGAGCAGATCAAGAACTTCGGCAAGGAGGCCGAGGTCTCGGAAATCGGCCAGGTTTTGTCCGTCGGTGACGGCATCGCCCGCGTCTATGGCCTCGACAAGGTGCAGGCCGGCGAGATGGTGGAATTCCCCGGCGGCATCCGCGGCATGGCGCTCAACCTCGAGACCGACAACGTCGGTATCGTGATCTTCGGCGACGACCGCAGCATCAAGGAAGGCGACACCGTCAAGCGCACCGGCGCCATCGTCGAGGTGCCGGTCGGCAAGGGCCTGCTCGGCCGCGTAGTCGACGCGCTCGGCAACCCGATCGACGGCAAGGGCCCGATCAAGGGCGAAGCTCGCAAGCGCGTCGACGTCAAGGCGCCCGGTATCATCCCGCGCAAGTCGGTGCACGAGCCGATGGCCACCGGCCTCAAGGCCATCGACGCGCTGATCCCGATCGGCCGCGGCCAGCGCGAACTCATCATCGGCGACCGCCAGACCGGCAAGACCGCGGTCGCTCTCGACACCATCCTCAACCAGAAGCCGCTCAACCAGGGCAACGACGAGAGCCAGAAGCTCTATTGCGTGTACGTCGCCGTCGGCCAGAAGCGCTCCACCGTCGCCCAGTTCGTGAAGGCCCTGGAGGAGAACGGCGCGCTCGAATACTCCATCATCGTTGCCGCCACCGCCTCTGACCCGGCGCCGATGCAGTTTTTGGCCCCGTTCTCGGGCTGCGCCATGGGCGAGTACTTCCGCGACAACGGCATGCATGCCGTCATCATCTACGACGACCTTTCCAAGCAGGCCGTCGCCTACCGCCAGATGTCGCTGCTGCTGCGCCGCCCGCCCGGCCGCGAGGCCTACCCCGGCGACGTGTTCTACCTGCACTCGCGCCTGTTGGAGCGCGCCGCCAAGATGGGCGACGCCGCCGGCAAGGGCTCGCTGACGGCGCTGCCCGTCATCGAGACGCAGGCCAACGACGTGTCGGCCTACATCCCGACCAACGTCATCTCGATCACCGACGGCCAGATCTTCCTCGAGACCGATCTGTTCTATCAAGGCATCCGCCCGGCGGTGAACGTCGGTCTATCGGTGTCGCGGGTCGGCTCCTCGGCGCAGACCAAGGCCATGAAGAAGGTGGCCGGCAGGATCAAGGGTGAGCTCGCCCAGTATCGTGAGATGGCGGCCTTCGCCCAGTTCGGCTCCGACCTCGACGCCACCACGCAGCGCCTGTTGAACCGCGGCGCCCGCCTCACCGAGCTTCTCAAGCAAGCCCAGTTCTCGCCGCTCAAGATGGAAGAGCAGGTGTGCGTGATCTACGCCGGCGTCAACGGCTACTGCGATCCGATGCCGCTCGACAAGGTCAAGCCGTTCGAGGACGCCCTGCTGCTCAACCTGCGCAATCAGAACGTCGCCATTCTCGACGACATCCGCACCAGCAAGGACCTGTCGGATGCGACCGCAGCCAAGCTGAAGGGCGTGGTCGAGACGGTTGCCAAGCAGTTCGCCTAACCCTACAGCGCGGGCGGCCGCCTTCGCCGCTCACGCATTACCGCAAGGGCGCCCATGGCCTCCCTGAAAGACATGCGCAACCGCATCGCCTCGGTGAAGGCGACGCGCAAGATCACCAAGGCCATGCAGATGGTGGCCGCGGCCAAGCTGCGCCGCGCGCAGGAGGCAGCCACCGCCGCTCGCCCCTACGCCGAGCGCATGGCGCGGGTGCTCGGCAACGTCAACGCCAACATCGCCGACAAGGCCGGCGCCTCGCCTCTGCTGGTCGGCACCGGCAAGGATCAGGTGCATCTGCTGCTGGTCATGACCGCCGAGCGTGGGCTGTGCGGCGGCTTCAACTCCAATATCGCCCGCCTTGCCCGCCAGGACGCGGTCAAGCTTGCGAGCGCCGGCAAGACGGTCAAGATGATGATGGTCGGCCGCAAGGGCGCCGACGCGCTGCGACGCGACTGGGGGCGCACCGTCATTGACCGCGTCGACCTGAAATCCGTGAAACAGCTGGCCTACGCCAACGCCGAAGCCATCGCCGACAAGGTGCTCACCTTGTTCGCGGCCGGCGAATTCGACGTCTGCACGCTCTACTTCTCCGAGTTCAAGTCCGTAATCGCGCAAAAACCCACCGCCCTACAGCTGATCCCGGCGCAGCTGCCCGGCCAGTCCGGCGCCGCCCAGGCTGCCAAGTCGCAAGCCGTGCACGAGTTCGAGCCGAGCCAGGAGGAAATCCTGGGCCCCCTGATCGCGCGCAACATCGCCACGCAGATCTTCCGCGGTCTGCTCGAAAATGCAGCCAGCGAGCAGGGCGCACGCATGTCTGCCATGGACAATGCCACGCGCAACGCCGGCGACATGATCAACAAGCTGACCATCAAGTACAACCGTCAGCGCCAGGCCAATATCACCAAGGAACTGATCGAGATCATCTCCGGCGCCGAGGCGCTTTGAGGACGACGGACAGATAGATCGGGTTGGGGCGCAGTCCGTAACCCAGCAGGCAAACGTGCATAGGGATTGTTGGGATAGGTGCCGCCGCGCCAGCCCAACCCACGCAGACGACAGGGACGAGGACGTAAGGAAAAGCCATGGCATCCAACAAAGTCGGTAAGATTCGCCAGGTGATGGGCGCCGTCGTCGACGTGCAGTTCGACGGGCATCTCCCGGAAATCCTGAACGCGCTCGAGACGAGCAACCAGGGCCAGCGCCTGGTGCTCGAGGTCGCCCAGCATCTGGGCGAGAACACCGTGCGCACGGTCGCCATGGACTCTTCGGAGGGCCTGGTGCGCGGCCAGGAGGTCACCGACACGGGCGTGCCCATCTCCGTCCCCGTCGGCGACGAGACGCTCGGCCGCATCATGAACGTGATCGGTGAACCGGTCGACGAGGCCGGCCCGATCAAGACCTCGGGCAAGCGCGCCATCCACCAGCCGGCCCCCACCTTCGCCGATCAGTCGACGGAAGCCGAGATGCTCGTCACGGGCATCAAGGTCGTGGACCTGCTTGCACCGTACGCCAAGGGCGGCAAGATCGGCCTGTTCGGCGGCGCCGGCGTCGGCAAGACCGTGCTGATCATGGAGCTGATCAACAACGTCGCCAAGGCGCACGGTGGCTACTCGGTGTTCGCCGGCGTCGGCGAGCGCACGCGCGAGGGCAACGACCTCTATCACGAGATGATTGAGTCGAAGGTCAACATCGACCCCAAGAAGGCCGGCGGCAGCGCCAAGGGCTCCAAGTGTGCGCTGGTGTACGGCCAGATGAACGAGCCGCCTGGCGCCCGCGCCCGCGTCGGCCTCACCGGCCTGACTGTTGCCGAGCACTTCCGTGATCAGGGCCAGGACGTGCTGTTCTTCGTCGACAATATCTTCCGCTTCACGCAGGCAGGCTCGGAGGTGTCGGCGCTGCTCGGCCGCATTCCGTCGGCGGTCGGCTATCAGCCGACGCTCGCCACCGACATGGGCGCCCTGCAGGAGCGCATTACCACCACGCAGAAGGGCTCCATCACCTCGGTGCAGGCGATCTACGTGCCGGCCGACGACCTGACCGACCCGGCGCCCGCCACGTCCTTCGCCCACCTTGACGCCACCACCGTGCTGTCGCGCTCGATCGCCGAGAAGGGCATCTATCCGGCCGTCGACCCGCTCGATTCCACCTCGCGCATTCTCGAGCCGCGCGTGGTCGGCGAGGAGCACTATCAGGTGGCCCGGCGCGTGCAGCAGATCCTGCAGAAGTACAAGTCGCTGCAGGACATCATCGCCATTCTTGGCATGGACGAGCTGTCGGAAGAGGACAAGCTGACGGTGGCGCGCGCGCGCAAGATCGAGCGCTTCCTGTCGCAGCCCTTCCACGTTGCTGAGGTGTTCACGGGCTCGCCGGGCAAGCTCGTGTCGATCCAGGACACCATCAAGGGCTTCAAGGGGTTGTGCAACGGCGACTACGACCACTTGCCGGAGCAGGCGTTCTACATGGTCGGCACCATCGAAGAGGCGGTCGCCAAGGCCGAGCAGTTGGCGGAGGCGGCCTAGCGGCCGGATCGCGCAATTCGGCGCCACGTGCGGCTGATGCTGAACGAATTTTGCGATCTGAATCGCACGAAACCAAGAAAAGGGAAAGGACAGAGGGCATGGCGGACAGCAAGTTCGGAAGTTGCTGCGAGATTCTGAAAGACGTACTGCAAAGCGACGAGTTCGAGCCGCTGATCGCCGAGGAGGATGGCATCCTCTACATGTCGATCGGCCTGATGGCCGAAGAGGACGATGAGCCCAACATGGTCGATCATCCGGTGTTCTTCTGCCCGTTCTGCGGCAAGGGCGTGCAGACGCCGGCAGAGGTCGACGCCAAGACCGGCGACGCCAACTAGCCGCCGGCACGCAAAGACAGTTACTTCGAGGACCCGCGCGGATGGCTGACACCTTCAAGTTCGAGCTCGTTACGCCTGAGCGCATGTTGATGTCGCAGGACGCTGCGCGGGTCGTCGTGCCCGGCCTGGAAGGCCGGTTCACGGTGCTGCCCGGCCATGCCCCCGTGATCTCGGCGCTGCGGCCTGGGCTTATCGAACTGACGCTCAGCGACGGGCAGACCGCCCGCCTGTTCGTTAAGGGCGGCTTTGCCGAGGTCGACGCCGCCGCTGTGACCGTGCTCGCCGAACGGGCGTGGAGCGTCGAGGATCTCGACCAGTCGATCATCGCGTCCGAGCTGCAGGCGGCCGAAGCCGAGCTCGCCGCTGCCAGCAGCGACACCGCTCGCCTCGCTGCCGTCTCCGCCGTCGACCAGCTCAAGGCTCTGCAGCGCTAAGGGGTCGCCGAGTAGCTTGCCTTGGCTGCAGCCGGGCTCGCCCAATACCCGTGCGGCGGCGGATTACGCCTAACCCCATGCTCAGCCGTAGCAGGACGCTGAACGACGCGCGCCGTCGTCTCACGATCGCGGGATTTCTCGCCGATGCTGGTGCGCGCCCCATTCCCGCCCGGGGACCTGCCTCCGGCGCAAGAGGGGATCTCCCCTCAAACCTGCCATACAACCCTTTCCCGAGTGGTTCTGCAGGTGGAGAGGGTTATGCAACCAATTGTTGGAACAAAATGCACCGCAAATCGCGCAATGAAGGCGGCGCGCGATCGAGATCAGCGCACGAATTGCCCGAACACGCCCACCACGTCGGCGTAAATCTGCCGCTTGAAGGGCACCGCCAGGTGCGGGATGTCGGCCGCCGGCGTCCAGCGCCAGGCGTCGAACTCAGCCTTGTGGCCGAGGCGGGCGGAGATGTTGATCTCGCTATCCCGGCCCGTGAAGCGCATGGCGAACCATTTCTGGCGCTGGCCGCGGTACCGGCCCTTGAGGGCGATGCCCAGCAGTTCGTCGGGCAGGTCGTAGCTGAGCCAGGCCGGTGCCTCAGCCAGCAGCTCGACCGAGTGCACGGCGGTTTCCTCCTCCAGCTCGCGCAGCGCGGCGGCCTCAGCACTCTCGCCGACCGTGATGCCGCCCTGGGGCATTTGCCAGATATAGGCTGAGCGATCACCCTGCCATTTCGGCAGCCGACGCCCGACCCACACCAGCCCATCGTCGTTGATCAGCATGATGCCGACGCACGGGCGGTAGGGCAAATCGAGACCGGTCGTCGTTGTAGGCATGATCGACAGTGCACCTCGCGATCACAAGTGTTGCGCGATTTGCGTCGTATTGTCACGTGAAACCGTCAACAATGTGAAGGGGTTCGCAAGCGTCGTTGCGATGCCGTTACGAGCGCGGCTCACGCAGCGCGGCAAAATCCTGCACCACCTGCGCGTAGACGTTGCGCTTGAAGGGCACGATCAATCCGAGCAGCTCGTCCATGGCGGCCCAGCGCCAAGTGTCGAACTCGACCTGATGCCCCGGTGGTCGTGTGACGGCGATCTCATCCTCCGAGCCGACCAACCGGACCGCGAACCACTTCTGCTTTTGTCCGCGATAGCGCCCGCCCCAGGCTTTCAGCGCCAGCTCCGGCGGCAGGTCATAGGTGTACCAGCGCGGGCTCTCAGCGATCATTTCCACCGATCGAATGCCGGTTTCCTCGTACAGCTCACGCATGGCAGCCTGTGCGGGATCCTCGCCCTCGTCGATGCCGCCCTGCGGCATCTGCCA
The DNA here is from genome assembly GCA_035762425.1 of Hyphomicrobiaceae bacterium. Taxonomy (GTDB): domain Bacteria; phylum Pseudomonadota; class Alphaproteobacteria; order Rhizobiales; family Hyphomicrobiaceae; genus AWTP1-13. The sequence goes on from DASTOW010000102.1 coordinate 6,164, forward strand.
CCACGCGCCCGGGCCCTCCGGCTCGCCCGGCGCATCGTGCCGGCGTCCGATCCACACCTGGCCCACACGGTTGAGCACCATGATGCCCACGCACAGGCGGTAGGGACGGCCGCTGACATCCATGCGATGCACTCCTGAGGGGGTGAAACGCAAAGGGCGCCGTCCGGCGCCCTAAGCTCTAACCTCGACAGCTGCAACTGCCTCACTTTTGCTTGGTGGCCGCCTTGGGCTCGGCGGGCACTTCCGCCTTCTTCTGCTGCGGATCGACCACGATCTCGCCGCGCACCACCTTCAGTGCATACTGCAGCTGCGTATCCTTCTCGGCCTCTTTGGGCACGTAGCTGGACGAACCAGAGCCTTCCTTGCCGCCCTCGCTCTTGAGGTGACCCCTGAGGCTCGCCTCGCTCGGCGCCCGGCCTGGCTGCTTGGTCTGCAGCTCAGGCGGCAGCTCCTGCTCGACCATCACGTCGGGGTCGATGCCCTTGGCCTGGATCGACCGTCCCGATGGCGTGTAGTAGCGCGCTGTCGTCAGACGGATGGCGCCGTTGGCTCCGAGCGGAATGATGGTCTGCACCGAGCCCTTGCCGAACGACCGCGTGCCAATCACGATCGCCCGCTTGTGGTCCTGCAGGGCGCCGGCCACGATCTCCGAAGCCGAGGCCGATCCGCCGTTGATCAGCACCACGACCTGCTTGCCGTCGGTGATGTCGCCCGGGCGGGCATTGGCGCGCTGCGTCTCCTCCAGGCCGCGGCCCTTGGTCAGCACGATCGACCCCTTCTCAAGGAAATCATCCGACACCTGAATCGCCTGGTCGAGCAAGCCGCCCGGATTGCCGCGCAGGTCGATGACATAGCCCTTGACGTTCTTGCCCATCGTCTTCTTGAGGGCGTCGACGCTCTTCACCAGGTTGGCGTGCGTCTGCTCGTTGAAGGTCGAGACCTTGACGTAGATCACGTCGCCTTCCTGGCGCGCCTTGATGGCGTTGATGCGGATGACGTCACGTACGATCTTGACGTCAAAGGGGTCATCTCGGCCCTTGCGCACCACGGTGAGCGAGATCGGCGTATTGACCGGGCCGCGCATCTTCTCGACGGCTTGCTCCAGCGTCAGGCCGACGATTTGGTCACCGTCCAGATGCGTGATCAGGTCATTGGTCTGCAGGCCGGCCTTGGCTGCCGGCGTATCGTCGATCGGCGACACGACCTTGACGATGCCGTTCTCCATCGTCACCTCAATGCCGAGCCCGCCGAATTCACCGCGCGTTTGCACCTGCATGTCGCGGAAGTTCTTCGGATTGAGGTAGGCCGAGTGCGGATCGAGCGCGGTGAGCATGCCGTTGATGGCCGAGTCGATCAGCATGGCGTCGTCGGGTTTCTCGACATAGTCGGCGCGCACGCGCTCGAGCACGTCGCCGAACAGATCCAGCTGCTTGTAGATCTCGGAATTGGACGTGGTCGCAGAATAGGTGCGAGTAACGTTCAGGACGGTCGTGGCTCCTGCGAGACAGGCGAGCATCACGAACGTCCAGAAGGCGTAGTCAGATTTGCGCGTCATCCTTGCACCTTTCGAGAGGCGTCAGACATCCACCAGGGGTCAGGATCGATGGGGCGTTGATCCTTGCGGAACTCGACATAGAGGACGGGTGCGTTGTCCTGCGTGCTCTGCGCGGTTTTGGGGGCCGCAGCCATCACGCCGACGGGCTCCCCGGCCAGCACGAACTGACCCAGCTGCACATCGATCTGAGATAATCCTGCCAATAGAATATGATAGCCGCCACCTGCATTAATTATCAAGAGGCGTCCGTAACTTCTGAACTCACCTGAATAGACGATCCATCCGTCCGAGGGTGAGACGATCTGTGCCGCATGTCGCGTTTCCAGCACCAACCCCTTGGATTGGCTGCCGTACTGGGTCTTGTCGCCAAAGTTAAGAACCCGTCGACCATTCGCCGGCATCGGCAGCAGCCCCTTGGCCTGCACGAACGGCATGGCAGGCTTGATGCGGCCGGGCGTGAGCATGGCCACCCGCTCTTCGGTGGGGGCCAGCACGATGGACGTGTCCTCGGAACTGCCAGATTTGTCCGGTGCAGCCCCCGATTGGCGCCGCTGCTCGGCCAGCTGCTCCTCGTAGGTGCCGAGGCCTGTGCGGTCGGCAACCTCCTTGTCGAGCTTGGAGATCAGGTCGCTCAGGTCCGACACACTCTTGGAGATGTCGGCGGCCGCCCTGCGCACATTCTCAAGCTCCGTCTGCCGGTCGGCCAGAGACTGGCGCTTTGTTTCCTGTAGCGCCGCAAGGCGGGTGCGCGCCTCGTTCAGGCGGGTAGTCTCGGCCCTGAGCTTGTCGCCTTCGGTGCGAATACCGGTCATCACGCGCACGAGGTCATTGAGCTGCTCGGCAAGCGACAGCGCCTGCCCCCTGAGCTCGGGAAAAGCGGCCGCCAGGAGCATGGCGCTGCGTACCATCGAAAGCGCATCCTCGCGCTTGGTTACCATGACGGGCGGCGGGTTGCGGCCCATGCGCTGCATGGCGGCGAGCAGGGAGGAGATCGACCCCTGCCTCTGAGCGAGCGAACCGCGCAGCTGCTTTTCCTGCGCCCCAAGATCGCCGAGCCTGGATTCGATGAGGTTGAGCTGGCCCTCGCTTTGCTGGATCAGCCGCGCGGTGTCTACCAGCCGCTCGTTGATCCGCTGCCGCTCCGCGCCGAGCTTGTCCACATCGGCCTGCAGCTCCTTGCCCCGCTTTTGCGTGGCATCCAGGCGGGTGCGGTCCGCATCCAGGCGCTTGCGGGCGTCGTCGGGAGCAACGCTACCCTGGGCGGCAGCATGGCCGGCCGCGACCAACGCGCCGGCAAAGGCAACGCATGCGCCGATCAGCAACTTCCGCGCGCCAGCCAAGATCCCGCTCGGTCCTCTTCCACAAGAGATGGCAGTTGCCACACCAGGTGGCAGTTGCCCGCCTCTCAATCCCGCCGATTCGTGGCGGCCGCAAGCCAGCTTTACAGCCAATTCCCTATCAAAGATCACACCAATTGTGGCATGGGTGAGTTGCCCTGCCGACCTTAACCCGCTCATGTTGCACGGCTTGTTCATTGCGGAACAGGTTGCGTGCGGACCTTGTTCATTGCCGAACATGTGTGCAAGAACGGGGCCGTCTCGGGTCCACCGGCTAACGATCTCTAATACGCGACAACGGGCACTGGCAATGGAAACTACGGTGCGTTTGTTGACCATGCTGGCTGCCCTGGCAGTCTTCCTGGTTCTCCTTGCCGGCTTGTGGAACATGATGCGCGGCACGAGCCCGAATCTCAGCCAGAAGCTGATGCGCTGGCGTGTAGGCCTGCAATTCCTGGCCATCGTGATTGGCATGTTGCTGGTGTATTTTTGGCGCACCTGAAAGTTCCGCTGCTTGACCGCCACAATGCGCCCGCTACCTTGCGGGCGAGACAGGCAGGTCGCTTGCCGCAGGGCGGGCAGAGTTGGCAGCCATGGTCGTCCTCACGAAGATCTACACCCGCGGCGGCGACGCCGGCCTGACATCGCTCGGTACCGGCGAGCGTGTGGCCAAGCATTGCCTGCGCATTGCCGCCTACGGCACCGTCGATGAAACCAATGCCGCAATCGGCATGGCCCGTATCCATATTGGCCCCGACTACGCCAACGTCGATGCCATCCTGGTGCGCGCCCAGAATGATCTGTTCGACGTCGGGGCCGACCTGACGATCCCGGAGCGCGGCAGCGGGGGCAAAGAGCGCCTGCGCGTCAGCGACGCCCAAGTCAAGCGCCTGGAGGACGAGATCGATGGTCTGAATGCGGAGCTGGCGCCGCTGCGCTCGTTCGTGCTTCCGGGTGGTACGGCGGGCGCGGCGGCCTTGCACGTTGCGCGCACCGTTTGCCGGCGCGCAGAGCGCCTCATGGTCGAGCTGGCGACCGTGCCGGACGAGCCCGTCGGAGCCCCGGCCCTCAAGTACATGAACCGGCTGTCGGACCTGCTGTTCGTAGCCAGCCGATACGTCAACGATCGCGGCGCCAAGGATGTGCTTTGGGTGCCTGGCCAGAACCGATAGCAGCGCGCGCGGGCCGATTCCCGCCTTCATCAGTTAAAGGATATCGCCCGTGGTCTTCATTCCCCTGTCAGACGACAACCCCCTTCGCTCGATCGGATTTCAGTGGGTTACGATCGCCCTGATCGTGGCCAACGTGGTCGTGTTTTTCTGGCAGGTCTCCGGTGCAGGGTCCGTGATGGCGGCGAGCTTTGCGGTCGTGCCGGCGCAGCTCTTCCAAGTGCACGTGCTCGGCGGGGCCGTGCAGATACCCAACGAACTTGTGCATGTGCCGGAGGGCCTGACGCTGATCACCTATCAGTTCCTGCACGGCGACATCATCCATCTCGCCTCGAACATGATCTTCCTGTGGGTGTTCGGCGACAACGTCGAGGACGCCATGGGCCACCTCAAGTTCCTGGTGTTCTACCTTCTGTGCGGCATCGCGGCGGGCCTCGCCCATGCCTGGATGCTGCCATCCTCCCAGCTCCCCTTGATCGGCGCCAGCGGAGCGGTGGCCGGCGTCATTGCCGCCTATCTGCTGCTGCATCCGCGCGTACGGGTCTGGGTGCTGGCATTCCGCATTATTCCGCTGCGGATTTCAGCGGCGTGGGTGCTCGGCTTGTGGGCGGTCACGCAATTCGTCATGGTGCTCATTCAGCCGGCCGATCAGGTGGCCTGGTGGGCGCACATCGGCGGCATGGCGGCGGGGGCTATACTGATACTCTTTATGCGCCGTCCCGGCGTGCCGCTGTTTGATCGCTGGATGTCGCCGGCCTGACACCGGGCCAACTGACCGGGCCAACTGACCGGGCCAACCGACGCCGGGCTGGGTGAGGCCGAGGCCCCCCGCTGTTGCCGTGGCGCAATCTGCCCAAGCTTTGTCCAAAACAGGGACGGGTTGCCCAATTGACACCCAATTGTCATCGCCCTACGTTTGCATTTCGCACTTGCGAAACATCGCCCTCGTCGTCTCAAACTAGACACAAACTGGCACGGTGTGGGAAGACGACCGCAGTGCAGCACGGCAGCATCCAGCAAGCGTGGAGCCCGTGCATAAAATGGAGCCCCTAGGGGAATGAAGGTACTTGTCGCTGTTAAGCGGGTGGTGGACTTCAACGTCAAGATCCGCGTCAAGTCGGACGGTTCGGGCGTCGAGCTCGCCAATGTCAAAATGTCGATGAACCCCTTCGACGAGATCGCCGTCGAGGAAGCGGTGCGGCTCAAGGAGAAGGGCCAGGTCCAGGAGATCGTCGCCGTCTCCATCGGTCCCCCGAAGTCGCAAGAGACGATCCGCACGGCGCTGTCGATGGGCGCAGATCGCGGCATCCTGGTCGAGACCGCCGAGAACCAAGCGGTGGAGCCGCTCGCAGTGGCCAAGCTGCTCAAGGCGGTCGTGGAAGCCGAGCAGCCGGCCTTCGTCATTCTGGGCAAGCAGGCCATCGATGATGACTGCAATCAGACCGGCCAGATGCTGGCCGCTCTGCTCGGCTGGCCGCAGGCAACCTTCGCCTCCAAGATCGTGATCGAAGGCCAAGGGGCGCATGTCACCCGCGAGGTGGACGGCGGCCTTGAGACCTTGAAGATCAAGCTGCCCGCCATCGTCACCACCGACCTGCGCCTCAACGAGCCGCGCTATCCGTCGCTGCCCAACATCATGAAGGCCAAGAAGAAGCCACTCGATGTAAAGAAGCCGGCTGACCTCGGCGTCGATCCAGCCCCGCGCCTCAAGGTGGTGAAGACCGTCGAGCCGCCGGGTCGCAAGGCCGGCGTGAAGGTCGCCAATGCGGCGGAGCTGATTGCTAAGCTTAAAGAGGTGGGGGCGCTGTCATGACCACCCTTCTGGTTGCCGAACATGACAACGCCGCGCTGGGCGCCGCCAACGCCAAGGCCATGAGCGCCGCCAAGGCGCTGGGCCGGGAGGTGCACGTTTTGGTCGCGGGCAGCAACTGCAAGGGCGTCGCTGAGGCCGCTGCCAAGATCGATGGCGCAAGCAAGGTGCTGCTCGCCGATGCGCCGCACCTGGGCCACGCCCTGGCCGAGGAGATGGCTGCGCTGATCACGGGCCTGATGGGCAACTACGATGCGGTTGTTTCCGCCTCCACCGCCTCAGGCAAGAACTTCATGCCGCGCGTCGCCGCGTTGCTCGACGTGATGCAGGTCTCCGACATCATCAAGGTCGTCTCGCCCGACACCTTCGAGCGGCCGATCTATGCCGGCAACGCCATCCAGACCGTGCAGAGCACCGACAAGAAGAAGGTCGTCACTGTACGCACCACGGCGTTCCCTGCGGTCGGCATGGGCGGTTCGGCGCAGGTGGAAGCGGTGGCAGTGCCGGCAGCGGCCGGCCTGTCGAGCTTCGAGAAGGCCGAGATCCAGAAATCCGACCGGCCCGAGCTGACGGCGGCCAAGATCGTCGTGTCGGGCGGGCGCGGCCTGCAGTCGGGCGAGAACTTCAAGAAGTACATCGAGCCGGTCGCCGATCAGTTGGGCGCCGCGGTTGGTGCCAGCCGCGCTGCGGTGGATGCAGGCTACATGCCCAACGACTACCAGGTCGGCCAGACCGGCAAGGTGGTCGCGCCTGAGATCTACATCGCCGTCGGCATCTCGGGCGCCATCCAGCACCTGGCCGGCATGAAGGACAGCAAGATCATCGTCGCCATCAACAAGGACGGCGAGGCTCCGATCTTCCAGGTCGCGGATTTCGGTTTGGTGGGCGACCTGTTCCAGGTGCTCCCCGAAATGAAAGCAGAGCTGGAAAAGGCCAAGTCATGAGCAACGAAATCGAGATGTGGAAGGTTCAACCGGGGTGTTGAAGGAGCAAGGCGTCATGGACGCAGGCGTCAAAGCCAAGAAGTCCGGCGGTCCCGTGGAACGATCCCGCAAGGGCGGCGAGTCCGGTGCGGCCTCCACCATCAGGTCGGTCGGCATCATCGGCGCGGGCCAGATGGGCAACGGCATTGCTCATGTCGTCTCGCTGGCGGGCTACGACGTGGCCATGTTCGACCTGAAGAAAGATGCGGTCGACAAGGCCCGGGCCACCATCGAGCGCAATATGACGCGCCAGGTCTCGCGCGGCATCATCACCGATGCGCAGATGAGCCAGGCGCTCAAGCGCATCGGTGGCGTGTCCGACATGGCGGCGCTCAGCGAGGCCGATCTCGTGATCGAGGCCGCTACCGAGGACGAGGCGGTCAAGCGCAAGATCTTCACCGACCTTTGTCCCAAACTGAAGCAGGGCGCGATGGTGGCGAGCAATACCTCGTCCATCTCCATCACGCGCCTTGCCTCCGTCACGGACCGTCCCGAGCGCTTCATCGGCATGCACTTCATGAATCCGGTGCCGATGATGCAGCTGGTGGAGTTGATCCGTGGCATCGCCACCGAGGACGACACCTTTGCTGCCGCTCGCAGCTTTATCGAGAGCCTGGGCAAGAGCATCGCGGTGTCGGAGGATTTTCCGGCCTTTATCGTCAACCGCATCCTGCTGCCGATGATCAACGAGGCGGTCTATACGCTGTACGAAGGCGTTGGCACCGTCGAATCGATCGACAAGGCCATGCGGCTCGGCGCCAATCACCCGATGGGCCCACTCGAGCTTGCCGACTTCATCGGCCTCGACACCTGTCTGTCGGTCATGCAGGTGCTGTACGAGGGCTTGGCCGACTCCAAGTACCGTCCGTGCCCGCTGCTTGTGAAGTACGTCGAGGCCGGCTGGCTCGGCCGCAAGACGCAGCGCGGCTTCTACGACTATCGCGGCGAGAAGCCCGTACCGACACGCTGAGATGCTCGCACCGCTGGGGACCGCATGGCCGATGCTGGTCTACCGCGCGGGCAAAGAGCCATCGATTTCTTCCCGCGCTTCGGCGTGCCGGCTTATGCCGAGCGCTGGCCGCAGGTGCCCGATCAGCCATCGCTGACGATCGGCGGCCTGGTAGAGGCGCCGTTCGCGCTGGCGCTAAGCGCGCTTGCGGCTGTTGCTCGCACCGAGGTCATGGCCGACTTCCACTGCGTCACCACCTGGACCCGCAGCGGTCTGAGATGGGGCGGATATCGCCTGCAGGATGTGCTCGACACGCTCATCTTGCCTCGATGCCGACCTCAGCCCGCAGCGCGCTATCTGAGCTTCGTATCGCTCGACGGATACCGGACCTGCGTCGATGTTCGCGACATCGACGGCGAGACGCTGCTTGCCGACCGGCTCGATGCTGCACCCCTGCCGATCGAGCATGGGGCACCAATCCGCCTCGTTGCCCCGGCTCTGTACGGCTACAAGAACCCCAAGCACGTGTGCGGTATCGAGTTCCGAGCCAACTTCCACCGCGGCCGCGCCGAGCGCCAGACGCTTGCGCACCCGCGCGGCCGCGTTGCCCATGAGGAGCGCGGCCGCTTCCTTCCCGGTCGCTTCTATCGCTACCTCTACCGTGCCCTCATCCCGATGACGCTTGCTGCCTATGCGCGCGCCGACCAGCTGCGGCCTGGCGGCAGCGAGGCTAAGCCGCACGCACCGAGGTAACTGGCGGCAGGTGCGTGGCGAGCGTCGACCAGGTCTTGCCGCTGTCCACCGATCCGAACACCTCGCCGGACTGCGCGCCGAAGTAGAGGCCGAGCGGTTTGCCGGCATCATTGCAGAATGCTTGCCTCAGCACGGTGAGATAGGCCTGCGACTGGGGCAAGCCCTTGTCCAGCGCTTGCCAACTGCTGCCACGATCGCGCGTCTCGTACACACGCACTTTACCGTCCGGCGTCACGCGATCGGCGTCGGCGGCCAGTGGGATGACGAACGCCCGGTTGGGGTCGTGCGGGTCGATGGCCAGCGGAAAACCGAAATCGGAAGGAAGCCCACGGCCGCTGCCGATATCGGTCCAGCTCTCGCCGGCGTCGTCCGAGCGGTACACGCCGCCGTGGAACTGCAAGTAGATGGTCGAGGGCTCGCGCGGCGCGCGCTTCATGTTGTGTACGCAGTGCATGTGCGTGTCGGCGCGGGCTTCCTCTGGAAGGTAGCGCGGCACCAGGCCACCCACCGAGCGTCGCCAGCTCTTGCCGCCGTCCTCGGTCAGCCACACGCCTCCCGCCGAGATGCCGATTGCCAGGCGGCGCGGATCACCGGGCCAGGGGCAGATCGAATGCAGGCAAAGTCCTCCGGCGCCTGGATTCCACTTGGCGCGCTCGGGTACGTCCCACAGCGATTGCACCAGCGACCAGCTCTTGCCGCCATCCTTGCTGTGGAACAGCGCCGCCGGCGCCACGCCGCACCAGAGTTCGTCGTCGGCAACGCCGGGCTCGACCACCCAAATCCGCTCAACGGCTGCACCTGCCCCGGACGGGAACGCCGGCCCCTCCGCCTGTTGCCACGCACCGGCCGGATCGTCGGCATAGTACAGGTGCGGGCCGAACTGGCCGTGGGTGACGCTGGCGAAATAGCGACCGCTGCGCGCATCGCGAATGGCGTACTCGACCACTTCGCCGGGAAAGCTGCGCGTTGCAATCTCCAGCGCGCCACCGCGCGGTCCGCGCAGGACCACGAGGCCCTTCTTGGTACCCACCAGCAATTCGGTCATGGTTTCATCCTCCTGAGATTGCAGCGACGATGTGCAACTCGTCGCCCGGCGCAAGCTGCGCATCGAGCGAAACGGCCTCGCCGCCCCGAAACAGTTTCACATGGCGCCGCAGCGCGCCCTGCTCATCAACCACCCAGCCGCGCAGGCCGGGGTAGGATGCCTCCAGCGTCGTGATCACGTCCCTGGCCGTGCTGCCCGACACGGCGACGGCGCCGAGCCCGCCGACGTGCTGACAGATCGAACCGGTCAGGATCACCTTGGCCATGTCTGCGCTCGCTCTAGGCGTAGGCTTTCTGCAACGCGGCGATGTCGATCTTGTCCATCTGCAACATCGCCTGCATGACGCGTTGGGATTTCGCGCGGTCCTTGTCCTGCAGCATCCGGCCGAGGAGCGGCGGAATGATCTGCCAGGACACGCCGTACCTGTCCTTCAGCCAACCGCACTTTTGCTTCTGGCCGCCCTCGGAGAGCTTATCCCACAGGCGATCGATCTCCGCCTGGGTGTCGCAGCTTACGAACAGCGAGATGGCCTCCGTGAACTTGAACATCGGGCCACCATTGAAGGCGATGAACTGCTGCCCGTCGATCGCGAAGGTTGTGCTCATGGCGGAGGTGCTGACGACCTTGGCGTTGCTGAACAGGGAGACGTAGAAGTTGGCCGCCTCCTCCGCCTTGCCGTCGAACCAAAGGAATGGGGTGACTTTTTGCATGTATCGCTCCAATTGCATGTATCGCTCCAATTACGTGTATCGCTGCAAATGTGCTGCAGCTCGCAGCGCCGCAGCACGCCGGCGCCGCCTCGTGCCGGACAAAGGCGCTCATGTGTCCTGCATGGGTTGGATCAGTTCGAGGCTCTGCTCTGGTTGGGCGCCTGCTCACGCAGCGAGCTTGAAGTCGGCGATTTGCGAATCGAAGGCGCGCTTGAAGGCGGGCCTTGCCGTGCACCGTTCAACATAGGCGGCCAGACGCTTGTCGCTGGCGACGATGTCGGTGTGCTTGAGGATCCTGAGCACCGTCGTCATCATCAGGTCGCCTGCCGTGAAGCGGTCGCCGTCGAGGTAGGGCTTGTCGCCGAGCGACTTGGACAGGGAAGTGAGGCGCCGCTTCGCGAACTCAACTGCACTTGGGCGCCGCAGCTTGGCCCACGGCTGGTCGGCGTAGAAGATGTCGATACGGGCCACGTCCATGACGAACGGCTCGATGGAGTTGAGCGCGGCGATCAGCCATTGCGTGGCCCGAGCGCGCGCGGCTGGGTCGTTCGGCAACAGGACCTCGCTGCGCTGACCGACGTGCAGTACGATGGCTCCGGATTCGAACAGCGCGAAGCCGTTGTCCTCCAGGACCGGCACCTGGCCGAAGGGCTGCAGCGCGCGGTATTCCGGCTTGTCCTGGTCGCCCTGGGCCAGCAGCCGCGTTCGGTACGGCAGACCGGCCTCCTCCAGGGCCCAGCGCGCGCGCAGGTCGCGGACCTGACCCTGGGCGAAATCCGGCACCCATCTGAAAGCAGAGATCGTGATCATCCTGCTGCGCTCCTTTTGGCTGGGCTGCGCCGGCGGGCCGAACGTGGCGTGGCGGTCGCTGGTTTTTTGCGTGCGCCGACCTCCTCGGGCAGCGGCAGGCATTGCATGACCTCCACGGCCTGGCCGGGAAAGACCGAGAAGTGTGGATGATCCTCGAACAACCGGGCCGCCGCCGCGTGCGATTCGGCCTCGACGACGACGTATCCGCACATCGCGTTCTTGGCATCCGCTGGGCCGTTGGCATCGACGCGCTTGGTCTTGCCCAACGGCGCGCCCGCCACGACGATGGACGCCGCGTGCCGTTCGGCCCACTGCATCCACGCTTGCATGCCCGAGCGCTCGCGTTTGCTGCGCGCAGCCTCGGGCATCGCGCGCCACTGCTCGAATGCGGGCGCCTCGGATGACCCGAGATAGACCGCCAAATACCTCTGCATGGCTCTGCTGCTCCTTTCGATTGCTGGCGATGAGTGAGCCTGGCCGGCTAGGCGGCCGCAGCCCTGGCTGCAGGGAACGGCTGGCGCCAGGCCGGCAGCTCGTTCAGTCGCGCGTGCCAGCGCTCGATCTCGGGAAAGCTGGCGAGCGGCAGCTTGATCTTCTCCGCGTAGGGCAGCGTGACACCGACGGCAAAGTCGGCAATCGTCAGCGCATCGCCCACCAGATACTTGCGGCCGCGCAGGTGGTCGTTCAGCACCCGAGCAAACTGCCTGAAGAAGCCGGTCGCTTCCTCCACCTCTTTTGCGTCAGGCGCGGTATCGAAGAAGCCGGGCTTGATGATGTGCTGGAAGTACAGCATGCCGGCGTGACGCGTGAAATGCTGCGCGTTCCAGCTGAGCCAGCGCATCACCTCGATCTGGCGCTCGTCGCTCGGCAACAGATCCGACCGTTCAACCTTGGCGAGGTGGGCCATGATGGCGTCGGCCTCCCACAGGCGCTTGCCGCCGTCGGTAAGGGCGGGCACCTTGCCGTTCGGATTGATGGCGAGAAACTCAGGTGTCCTGTTCTCGCCTTTGCCGAGGTCGATGCGCACGAACTCGACGGGCGAGCCGAGGTATCTCGCAACCGCGCAGGCTTTGCGCGGATTGAGCGTTTCGAAGTAGTAGAGCTTCATCACGATCATCCTTTGGCTGCTTCGCTGCAGAACGGGGTCATCCAGCCGATGCCAGCACCGCCCGGCTCGGTGAGGATGGCAATACGGCCGACGCCGGGCACGTCAAACAGCGGTTTCATGAGCTTGGCGCCTGCCTTCACCGCCTTGGCGACGCGCTGGTCCACGTCGTCGACGGCCAGGTAGGCCATCCAGCATTCGGGCATGCCGGCGAACTCGGGCCCAGCGATCGAGTAGATGCCGGCCACCGGCCGCTCGCCCACCATCGCCAGCCAGTAGGTCTGGCCCTCCGGCGTCAGCGTCGATTGAAACGTCCAGCCGATCGTCGTGCGGTAGAAGCGCTTGGCGCGCTCCACGTCACGAGCGAGCAACTCGTTCCAATGGAAGGCGCCGTGCGTCCACAGCGATGGTGCCGGCGTCGCCTCGCGCTTGGACCGCCGAGCGGTTGCGGTCTGTGGCATGATGTTCTCCTCTGGCGGTTACGAGAGATAGCGGTCGAGTTTCTCCAGCGTTCCGGTCCAGCCGTAGCGGTGACCGTCGCGCGCCTTCTCGTCGAAGAATTGCTCGTGATGCAGGGTGAAATTGGTGCCGTCGCCATCCTCGGCCATGGTCAAGATGACGAGCGACTCGCGCTCTGGCGTCGAGTGCCAGGCCCAGGTGAAGACCAGCCGGCTGGGCGGCACCACCTCGCGGTAGACGCCGGCCACCTCATGATGTTCGCCGTCCTCGGTCTTGAAGCTGATGCGATAGCGGCCGCCCACGCGCACGTCCATCTCTGCACGCGCCGAGCCGGCAATGGTCTCGCTCGGACCGATCCAGCAGATCAGCTTTTGCGGGTCCGTCCACGCGCTGAAGACTTGCGCCGGCCGCGCCTTGAGGCGGCGCTTGAGGGTGAGGCTTGGCTTGGTGAGCATTGCTCTTCCTCCAGGAATGCGGCGAGGCGATCGAGTTGGTTGTTCCAGAAGCGTTCATAGCGGGCGAGCCACAGCATGGCGCTTTCCATGGGAGCGGCCTTCAGGTGGCAACGCACCGTGCGCCCACGCTTGGCACGCTCGATCAAGTCGGCCCGGGCCAGAACATCGAGGTGTTTCATGACCGCGGGCAGCGATACTGGGAACGGCTGCGCCAGCTCGGTCACCGATTGACCGTCCTGGCGCGCCAGCTCCTCGAGAATGGCTCGTCGCGTCGGATCCGCCAGAGCGGAAAACGCGCGATCGAGGCGTTCGTTCTGAATGTAAACCATGTGGTTAAGTATTGGCGCGAGCTGCGGCGATGTCAAGGTGCATGTTCGCGAAAAGCTGAGTGCGCTGTCACAAGTGCGAGACGGAACGCGAGCTTTGCCCAGGCTTAGCCGAGCTGCGCTGGCTGGCTTTGCTGGAGCGCATCCCCGCGCGTCACCGTCATGGGGTGACCCTCGCACCTCGGCGCAAACGAGACGTGTCCAACTCGGGGCTCACCTTGCAAGCCAAGCACGAGCTGAGGCTCGTGCAACAGGTGATGTGGTGCACGCCGCGGGCCTGGCCCTAAGAGGACTGACCAATCAGCCGGACGCGGGCGCGCTACATGGCTGGATGCTGGACGTGGATCGATGCATGGCCGGCGCAGGACGACTGCCGACGATCAAGGCTTGGCTTTGAGCCGCTTCAGGCCGTCGAGGCTTGACTGCAGCGTCGGTTCCTTGAGCAGTGCCGCGCGGTAGTCCGCGATTGCCTCGTTGCGCTTGCCCATCGCCTCGAACACGTGCGCGCGCGTGTCGAGAGCGGCGGCGTCATCGGCCGTCAGCGTCAACGCGTGCTGCACGTCGGCCATGGCCTGCACCTTGTTACCCGACTTCAGGTGTGCCCAGGCACGGCCGTTGTAAGCCTTGGCGTACTTGGCGTTGAGGGTAATGGCCTGGCTATGGTCGGCAATGGCCCGCTCAAAGTCGCCCTTGCGTCCGCTGGCGATAGCGCGATTGAAGAAGGCAGCTGCATATCTGGGGTTCAGCTCGACGGCCTTGCTGCAGTCGGCGATGGCGCGATCGTAGTCGGCCTTCAGCGTCAGAGCCGCGCAGCGCCCGTTGTAGGCTGGCGCGAACGCCGAATCGATCTGGATGGCCTTGGTGAAGTCGGCGAGGGCCGCGTCATAGTCGCCAGCGGCGCGATGCCCGTTGCCGCGGTGGTTATAGGCGACCACGTTCGCGGGTTGCTGACGGATCAGCTCCGTGCAGGCCTTGATGGAGGTCGCTGCATCACGCGCCTGCACGCAATCGCGGGCCTCGTCGGCATGGACAGGGCACACGAGGGCAGTTGCCAGCAGCGGCACCACCAGTACGGATGCCAGGCATCGCACCATTGCAAAACACCTCACAATGCTTGCCATGCTAGCGCAGGTTGGGTTCGGGCGAAGGGCCAACCACACTAGGGACAACGTGTTGGCTCGCGCCCTGACCGGCTAGCCCAGCCTACATCCTGAACACACCAAAGCGTGGCGGCGGAATCGGGGCGTTGAGTGCGGCAGATAGTGCCAGGGCCACGACGCGGCGGGTCTCGCTGGGGGCGATGATGCCGTCGTCCCAGAGGCGGGCGGTGGCGAAATAGGGGTGGCCCTCGCGTTCGAAGTTCTCCAGCACCGGCTTCTTGAAGGCAGCCTCCTCCTCGGCGCTCCAAGCCTTGCCCTCGGCTTCGATGTTCTCGCGGCGCACGGTGGCAAGCACGCTGGCTGCCTGCGGGCCGCCCATCACCGAGATGCGCGCGTTGGGCCAGGTGAATAGGAAGCGCGGGCCGTAGGCGCGGCCGCACATTGCATAGTTGCCTGCCCCATACGAGCCACCGATGATGACTGTGACCTTGGGCACCTGCGCGCAGGCGACCGCTGTCACCATTTTGGCGCCGTCCTTGGCGATGCCGCCTGCTTCCGCTGCCTTGCCGACCATGAAGCCCGTGATGTTCTGCAGGAACAGCAGCGGGATGCGGCGCTGGCAGGCAAGCTCGATGAAATGCGCGGCCTTCAGCGCCGTTTCGGAGTACAGGATGCCGTTGTTGGCCAGGATGGCCACGGGCACGCCCTCGATGTAGGCGAAGCCCGTCACCAGCGTCTGCGCATAGTTGGCCTTGAACTCGTCCATCTCGCTGCCGTCGACCAAGCGCGCGATCACCTCGCGCGTGTCGTACTGGGTCATCAGCGAGGCTGGCACCACGCCATCCAGCTCGGCCGGATCGTAGGCGGGCGGACGCGGCTCGCGCAGGGCGATGTCGATCTTTTTCACGGTGTTGAGGTTGCCGACAATCGAACGCACGATCTCGAGGGCATGCTCGTCGTTGAGCGCGTAGTGGTCGGCGACGCCCGATTGGCGCGTGTGCACTTCGGCGCCACCCAGCTCTTCCGCGCTCACGCTCTCACCAGTGGCCGCCTTCACCAGCGGTGGACCGCCCAGGAAGATGGTGCCCTGACGGCGGACGATGATCGATTCATCCGACATGGCCGGCACGTAGGCGCCGCCCGCGGTGCACGAGCCCATGACGCAGGCAATCTGCGGAATGCCGAGCGAGGACAGCGTGGCCTGGTTGTAGAAGATGCGGCCAAAGTGTTCGCGGTCAGGAAACACCTCGGTGTGATGCGGCAGGTTGGCGCCGCCGCTGTCTACCAGATAGATGCACGCCAGCCGGTTCTCGCGCGCGATCTCTTGGGCGCGCACGTGCTTCTTCACCGTCGTGGGAAAGTAGGTGCCGCCCTTGATGGTGGCGTCGTTGCACACGATTACGCACTCGCGGCCCGAGATGCGGCCGACGCCAGTGATGATGCCGGCGCCGTGGATGTCCTTGGTGTACATGCCGTAGGCGGCCATCGGCGACAGCTCGAGGAAGGGCGAGCCGGGATCGATCAGCCGCAGGACGCGATCGCGCGGCAGCAGCTTGCCACGCGTGGCGTGTCGCTCCTTGAGCTTGTCGGGACCACCCGAGCCCGATTCCAGGCGCTTGCGCGCAAGGTCGGCCACCAGGGCCTGCATGGCCGCGGCGTTGGCCTTGAACTCGTCGGAGGCGGTGGAAATGGTCGTCGTGATCTTGGGCATCATGATCCCCGGAGCAGTCCGCCGCACCTAAGCAGCCCGGAGATTCGTGCGCAAGCGTCGGCCGTTCGCACCGCCGCAGTTAGCAGCCAAGCGGCGCAAAGGCAGTGCTGCTAGCGGGCTACCAGCCTGCCTGCCAATCGGAGTGCAGAATCGCCACAACGAGTTCGTCCCGATGCAGCCCGCTTAAAGTAGGCGCTGCCCCACATGCCACGCCCTCGGCCCACAAGGGTGACCGACGAGCTGCGCGTCGCCATCAAGACGCGTGGTGGCCGCGGGGGACTGCTGCCGCGCGCCCCCGCGCATCATCCCGATGCGGGCCAGACCGTCGCACAAGCCGCGGCTCGCTCTACGTCGAGGCCTTGCCCGGCGCCACGGGTCCGCCGGCCTCTTTCCAGGCCTTGAAGCCGCCGAGGACGTGGGCCACGGGTTTCAACCCCATGTCCTGCGCCGTCTTGGCGGCGAGCGCCGAGCGCATGCCGCCGGCGCAGAAGAACACGAACTTCTTGTCCGCACCAAAGATGGGTTTGAAGTAGACGCTTTCCGGATCGATCCAGAACTCCAGCATGCCGCGAGTCATGTGGAAGGCGCCCGGCACCTTGCCGTCGCGATCAAGCTCGCGCGGGTCGCGGATATCGACCAGCACGACATCGTCCCGGCCGGCAAGTTTGACCGCCTCGGTGGCCGGAATTTCTTCGATCTCGCGCTTGGCCGCATCGACCAAGGACTTGGAGCTGGTCGTGATCTTCTGGGGCACCAGGTTCCTCCTGCAAGGCCGAGCACCAGCCCTCGCCTCGCCACGTTTGGGTGGGTAATCTCGGCCCGATTCTAACAGGGTGATGCCCATGCACAAACGTCTTTCGCTCAAGCCTGCTGTCCTGGTGCTGACGGCGCTGGTCATCACCATGCCGCTGGCCAATGTCTGGTCGGCAGACGACGCCAGTCAAAAGAGCGCGGAGCGCAAGGCGGCCGCCGACCTGAAGAAGAAGCTCGGCAAGGCGCTCAGCAGCGGAGATGTGAAGGACGGCAAGTATGAGCTCAGCCAGGACGAGATGGCGATGGACTGCCGGCGCATGACCGGCTCGATGAAGATCACCATCAACCGACTGAAGGATGCAGCGAGCCGCCAAGGCGGTTCCGTGCTGGCCGAGTCGGCACACAAGGTCGCACCGCTCATAACGCAAGGCTCGACGGCGTCTGCCGATCGCCAGTCTTCGCTGGCACGCGAACGTGCCAAGTTGGACGCCTACAATCGCCATCTGGCGTCGCGCAACTGCAAGACGCTCGACATCGATGCGGAGTTCGCGCGCGCCAACGAGCCCTTGCCGAAGTATTGATGGCTCTGCGCCGCTGAGCCCTGCTCGTCGAGGCTTGCTCGCCTAACTGGTGGGCCCGTCCAGCTTGCGGGTCAGGTTCTCGAATTCGCGGCGCAGCTCCTCGTTCTTGAAGATCTGATCGAACGTCGGCGCTTCGAGCTTCTGGATCGCCTCGAAGGACGAGGACGAATCCTTCATCAAATTGCGCAGCTGGTAGCTCGCCTCCACCGTCTCAAATGTGTTGTCGGCGATCTTGAGATCGTGCGTGGCACGCTGGCGTGCCTTGGCGATCTGCTCGCGCTGCTGCAGGAGGTAGCGACGGTAGCCCTTGGCGGCATCCTCGGCCAGCTTCTGGCTCTCGCGATTGCTTTCCAGCACGCGCTTCTGGTCTTCGCGATTCTCCGCACGGAGCAGCTCGGCGGTCTTGTTGCGGGCCACGCGAATGTCCTGCTCGATGGCGGACAGCTTGGGCAGATACTGCTTGTCGATCTTGCCGACCAGCATGTCCTGGGCGTGCACGAGCAGGGCGAACAGGGCCGCGTGCATGGCGAAGTACTTGCGCGCCGCGCCGATGTTCTCGCCGGAAACGGTCATCAGGCGGGCGAGCTGCCCGTCGATCAGCTTGGCGGAATTGAACACCGCCACCAGCCGCACGAGATCACCTGACAGCACGCTGTCGAGCAGCAGGTCGACCTGCTCGGGTGCGAGCTGGATGCCGGCCTTGTTGAGCGCCGCGTGCACTTCCGCCTTGGCCTTGGCGATCTCCTCGCGGTTACCCTCAATGCGCTTCTTGGATTCCTCGATGTCCTTGCCGAGGCTGTCGACGGTGTCGGTGATGTAGCCTGGCAGCACACCGTCCTTCGGCGCCGTCAGCTGCTTCTCCCGCAAGGTGACGATGCGATCATCGAGGTCGCGGATGTTCTTGCGCAGGCTTTCGATTTTGCGCTGCACGTCGACCACCGGCACATCGGTGACGATGCCCATGGCGGCATCGAGCAGGTCGCGAATTTTCTTCTCGCGGTCCTCGCGGGTCTCGGTCCACAGCGGTTTCATGAGAAAGTCGCCCTCGGAGGGCAGCTTCTTGGCCTCGCCGCGGTTCTTGGCGGTGTCCTGCAGGATGGCGTCGACGGCCTTCATCAGGCGCTGCGCCTGCTCGAAGCTCGGATCGCCCTCGCGCACGTCCTTTTCGGCTGCCGCCTGCTTGTCGGGCGGCGCCGGTTTGGTGCTGGACGCTGCGGGGGTGCCGGGTGCAGCCTTCTGGCCGCCGGACTGCGACTGAGCCATCTGCGTGCCGGCGTCCGGGGCGCGGTTCAATAGCTCGCCGATGCGGTCGCGGCCGGCCGTTTGCGCGGCGGCGGAGGCGACCAGTGCTCCTGCTGTAAGCCCCAGAGCCAGCACGGAAACCGAACCGCGGACCATGTTGCGCATACCCCGCACCTCCCTGAATTCACAATGAGATGGGGAAGGGATTGGGGCTTTTCCATGGTCCAAGCACAAGCTAAGCATTAGCCCGAGCGTTGGCATCCGCCAGCAGGGCCAGCAGGGCGCCATCCACCTGCCGCGCGTCGGTCAGAATAATCATGTGGGTGATGGCAGGACCCGGGCCTTTCAGCTTGGCCTTCTGCACATGCTGGTCGAACGGCCGCTCGCCGAGGTCCAGCCCGAGGCGCACCTCCGAGGCGTGCAAGGTCACGGCTGCGAATTCCTTGGGCGCTCCGATCGACAGGTAGCTCGTCCTGGGCAGGATGCGCACCTCCGGAAAAGCCTTGCGCATCTCCCCTTCGAGCATCAGGTAGAGCGGGCGATAGCCCTTGCCGGCCGCGAGCAGCTTGTCGTAGAGGGCCGCCTCGTCCGTGCTCAGCGGCTTTTGCACTTCGATCTTGCGAACGGGCTTCAGGGTCGCGGTCGCCGGCTCGGGCTCCGGCTTGCGCGGCGCTGCGTGCTCGTAGATCGGACGGCCGCCGTTGCTGTGGATGCGTTCCAGCCAGGACGCGCGCGCGAACGGGAAGCCTTCGCGACGCAGCCAGTCGATGGTCTCGTTCTTGTCGGCGAAACCCTGCGCCGTGATGGCCGCCATCCAGTCAGCAAGACTGCGGCCCGTGCGGGCCTGCAGGTCCGCCAGGAACTCCTGTTCTTCCTCGCGTTCGTCTCGCGCCATGGCGATCTCTCAGAACCAGCGCCGCGTGCGCTCCTTGTAGTCCAGATACTGTTCGCCGAAGCGCGCTTCCAGATGGCGCTCCTCGGGAAGAATCGCGAGCAGCAGAATAGCAACAGCGAACAGCGGCGCCATGACCGCAAGCCAGATGTTGAGCGTTGCCTGCGCGAGGCCCAGCAGAATCAGCACCTCACCCATGTAGATCGGATTGCGGCGGAACCGGAACGGCCCATGCGTGATGAGCTGGTCAGCGGCCTTGTGGGGCCAGATGTTGGTGCGCGCTGCATACAGCGTGGCGAGCCCCCAGATCATTAGCGCCATGCCGGCAATTCCCAAGCTGTAGCCCACCACCCGGGCCGGCCGATCGTTCAGTCCCGGCCAGGCCAGTGGATAGGCTCGCTGCAGCAGGAAGGCTGCAAGCAGGGCAGCAGCGAACACAAGGGGGGGCCAGGGTATGGCGCTCGGGCGTGAGGCTTGGTCGGTGTGCATGACACTTGGCACTCCAGGTGGGCCGGCACTATGCGTGGGCGGCGAGGAAGACGCAAAGGCCTTGCCGAGCGCAGATGGCGGCGCTAGCGATGGGGCCGCTGTCCAGGGAGAAACGAAGCCATGATCCCCAACGACTTCCCCGCGCTCAACTTCGACCTCGGCGACACCGCGGACCAGCTGCGCGCCAGCGTGCGCGGTCTGACCGCCGATGAGATCGCGCCGATCGCCGACCGGATCGACAAGAGCAACGAGTTTCCGCGCGCGCTGTGGCCGAAGCTCGGCGCGCTCGGCCTGCACGGCATCACGGTGGAGGAGGACTATGGCGGCTCCGGCCTCGGCTATCTAGAGCATTGCATCGCCATGGAGGAGATTAGCCGCGGCTCCGCCTCGATCGGGCTCTCCTATGGCGCCCACTCCAACCTGTGCGTCAATCAGATCCGGCGCAACGGCTCGGAGGCGCAGAAGCGCAAATACCTGCCCAAACTGATCTCCGGCGAGCACGTCGGCGCGCTCGCCATGTCCGAGCCCGGTGCCGGCTCCGATGTCGTGTCGATGACGCTGCGCGCCGACAAGAAGGGCGACCGCTACGTCCTCAACGGCAGCAAATTCTGGATCACCAATGGCCCCTGCGCCGACACGCTGGTCGTCTACGCCAAGACCGACCCTAAGGCTGGTCCGCGCGGCATCACAGCCTTCCTGATCGAGAAGGACTTCAAGGGCTTTCGCACGGCGCAGAAGCTCGACAAGCTCGGCATGCGCGGCTCCGACACCGGCGAGCTGATCTTTGAGGACTGCGAGGTGCCAGCGGACAATGTGCTGGGCGAGGTCGGCAAGGGCGTGAACGTGCTCATGAGCGGGCTCGACTACGAGCGAGCCGTTTTGGCTGCTGGGCCGCTCGGTATCATGCAGGCGGCCATGGACGTGGTGATCCCCTACGTGCACCAGAGGAAGCAGTTCGGCCAGCCGATCGGCTCGTTCCAGCTGGTGCAGGGCAAGCTCGCCGACATGTACACCACCATGAACGCCTGCCGCGCCTATGTGTATGCCGTGGCCAAGGCCTGCGATCGCGGCGAAACGGCGCGCAAGGACGCGGCCGGCGCCATTCTCTATGCGGGAGAGAAGGCCACCCAGCTCACGCTCGATGCGATCCAGCTGCTGGGCGGCAACGGTTACATCAATGACTATCCGACCGGCCGCCTGCTGCGCGACGCCAAGCTGTACGAGATCGGAGCCGGCACCTCCGAGATCCGCCGCTGGCTGATCGGACGCGAATTGTTCGAAGAGACAGCATAAGGGTGGCAGGGCCGGAGCTTCATGCCGCCGACTGGCGGTGATCAGGCCAATGCCCCTTATGGTGTAGCAAAGCCTCGATCTTTTCGCAGGGTACAGGCTCGCTGAATAGATTTCCCTGCATCTCCGCGCACCCCTCGGCGGCGAGGGCGCTGCGTTGCTCAGGGGTCTCGACACCTTCGGCCGTCACCGACATGCCGAGCCCTTTGGCCAGCGCGATCACGGCGCGCACGATGTTGGCGGAGATGGTGCTGTGCGCGATGTCGCTCACGAACGAACGGTCGATCTTGATGCGATCGAAGGGAAAGCTCTGCAGATAATTGAGCGAAGAATATCCGGTGCCGAAGTCATCCATGGCGATGCGCACGCCTAGTTCGCGCAACTGGTAGAGGATTTCCATGGTTTCCTCTCCTTGGTCCAGCAGTGCGGCCTCGGTGATTTCCAACTCGAGGCGTTCGGGTGCGAGTTCCGAGCAGGCAAGTGCCGCCGAAATAACGTGCACCAGCCCGCGATCTCGGAACTGGATGGGAGATAGATTGACGGCGATCTTGAGCGGTACCGGCCAGGTCGCAGCTGCCCTGCGGGCCTCCTCCAGGACCCACGCGCCGATCGGCACGATCAGGCCGATCTCCTCAGAGAGCGGA
>DASTOW010000103.1:0-2530 GCA_035762425.1 Hyphomicrobiaceae bacterium
TCATCAAGGCCCCGCGCGAACTCGATGTGCAGACCTACCTGCGGACTTGGCTTGCGGCCCTGCCGAAAGCACCGGCCGACCTGCGCCTGACCGTCGACATCGATCCCTATAACTTCCTGTGACTGAGGCTGGCGACAGGGCTGTGTGCTGGCCAAAAGGCCTTTTGTTTGCCGCATGCTTAAGTACACTGCCGCGCAGTAAACATGGGCCATTTTAGATCGAGAGGGCGGATCATGTCTTCTTGCTTGCGGATTGTTACGGTCGTTTTGGCTTTGCTGTTTGTGAATGCCGCGCAGGCGCAGAACGCGGGCTGGCTCGGCGTCGATACCCGGGACGTCACGAAAGCCGAATCCGATCAGCTCGGTTGGGATGCGCCGCATGGTGCGAAGGTCACCAATACTCCGGCACCGGGATCGCCGGCCGAGCGGGCCGGCATCAGGAACGGCGACATCATCCTTTCGATCGACCGCACCGTGATCGACAACAGCGCCGATGTGCAGGTGTACCTCGTCGGCAAGCAGCCCGGCACCGAGCTGCGCCTACAGATCTTGAGCGGCGGGCGCGAGCGGCGCGTAACGGCGACGTTGGCAACGCGGCCCGGCCAGCAGGTGGGATCGCAGGTCGTCGTCAAGAACGACGAGATACCCTACCTCATGCTCGACACGGGCGGACACATGGCGGTGGTGAAGGGCATCGCTTTCACCCCGGATGGCAGTCAGCTGGTCACCGCGTCCGAGGACAAGCAGGTACGCGTATGGGATTGGAGGAGCGGGAGGACGCTGCGCATTATTCGCGGCAACGTCGGCCCTGCCACCGAAGGCCAGATTTACGGCATGGCCTTGTCGCCCAACGGGCGTTGGCTGGCCACGGGCGGCTGGATGCAGTCGCCGGGCGATCCCGGCCACATGGCGCGCCTCTATGATTTCTCCACCGGCAAGCTCGTCAGCCTGCTCAAGGGCCACGGCACCATCGTCAATACCATGGCTTTCTCTCCCGACAGCCGCCGGCTGATCACGGGGTCTAGCGACAGGGCCGCCATCATCTGGGATGTCGACAACCAGCGCCTGCAGCATCGTTTGGTCGGCCATACCGACATTATTCATGCCGTCGCTTTCACGCCCGACAACGCCCGCGCCATCACGGGCAGCAACGATACCACGCTGAGGCTGTGGAACGTCAGCGATGGCGCAATGCTCGCCGAGATGCGCGGGCACAAGGGCAAGATCTGGAATGCAATCGGCGTCCGCCAGTCGGATGGCATGGTTGCCTCAGCCGACCATGAGGGCGAGATCCGGCTCTGGGACGGCCGCACCGGCGCGTTCATCAAGACATTGGCGCACCACAAGAATTCCGTCGGTCATGTGAGCTTCACGAAGGACGGACGGCATCTCGTGGCCGGCACCGGCTATCAGGCCATGGGCGGCAATTTCGACGTGCGCGTCTGGGATGTGGCGACCGGCAAAGAGCTCATCAACTACAAGCAGCACAGGGACGTCGTGGTCACCTCGATGCTGACCCCGGACGGGCAGCTGGTGGCAACGGGCGGAGGCGACAAGTACCAGATCCAGGTCTGGGACCCGCGGACCGGCGACACCAAGCGCACGCTGGTCGGCACCGGGTCGATCGGCTGGTCCGTCGGCTTCTCGCCGGATGGGCGTCGCATCGCCTGGGGCGGCACCTTCAGGCAAAACGACATCCACGAACGCGGCCCGCTCGAGTACCAGTTGCAGCTGCCCGGCGCCAAGCAAGGCCTGGGACGCCCTGAGCGCATCAGTGTGGATGTTGGCCGTACCTTCCAGCGTGCGCACGGCTCGCACGGCACCTATTCGCTCGACAAGCGGCGTGGCGGGCCCTTCAACTTCGAGGCGCTGCTCGACGTGAAGCAGAATGGACAGACCGTAGCGACCATCGAACGGGGCGCGCACAACGGCTATGACCATCGCTCCTACACCTTCGCGCCCGATGGCAAGAGCATCATCTCAGGCGGTTCCAACGGCTACTTTCACGCCTTCGACCTGCAGGGCAGGAAGATTGGCGATTTCATCGGCCATGAAGGCGTGGTGTGGGCGGTGGCCACATCGCCCGACGGCCGCTACCTGGTGTCCGGCGGCGGCGACCAGACCATCCGCCTGTGGAACCTGCAGACGCGCGAGCTGATCGTGAACTTGTACACCGGCATGGACGGTGAGTGGGTGATTTGGACCCCGCAGGGCTACTACATGGGCTCACCCGGGTCGGACAAGATCGTCGGCTGGCAGATCAACAAGGGGGCCGATAGTGCCGCCGACTTTGTGGGTGCGGACCAGCTCAGAACCCACTTGAACCGACCCGATATCGTTGAGAAGGCCATTATCCTGGCCTCCGCCGAGCAGGCCATCCGCGAGTCGCACGGCACCACCTTCAAGCTGGCCGACCTGTTGGCGCGCCCGGTGCCGAAGTTCCGCATCGTCTCGCCCAACTCCGGGTCGAGCCTGCGCAACAGCCGGGCCGAGGTCAAGATCGACGTGGAAGCGGTGCGCGATCCCGTCAA
>DASTOW010000104.1:0-8290 GCA_035762425.1 Hyphomicrobiaceae bacterium
GGTTGCTAGCTGGCCATCGGGTTCGTAGGCCGCGTGAACGGGTAGTCGCGGTGGCGCGCCGATAGGTTCAGCGGGTTCAGAACTTTTTTGCAGGTGGCGGAAGGACTGGTTGTCCGTGCCGTCCGGCGCCTCTGGCCGGGCCCCATGCCTTGGCGTAACGTGCGGCCAAGCGCTGGAATGCTGCGGTCCGGCGGCGGGATGGAAAATTCCTCGTAAATGAACCTTTCAGGATGACGTTGCGACAAACCCCATTGGATGACGTCGGTCGTGCCGGCAGCGCCATGAGCCCAGCCGTGGACGATCAGCAACTCGTCGGGCGCATCGCCGCCGGGGACCAGACCGCTCTGCGGGCGCTGTATGGGCGCCATCAGGGCCGGGTGTTCCGGTTCGTGCTGCGGCTGGTGCGGCAGGACGCCATCGCGGAGGAGTTGACCAACGAGGTCTTTCTGGAGGTCTGGCGCCATGCAGGCACGTTTCAAGGCAAGGCTTCGGCTTCGACCTGGCTCCTGTCGATCGCGCACCACCGTGCGGTCAGCTCGCTGCGCAAGCGGCGTGAGGAGTCCTGGAACGAAGAGACGGCCGCCGAGATCGCCGACACGGACGATGATCCGGAGGTCGTGGCGCAGAAGGCCGACAAGGGCGCTCTATTGCGCCGGGCAATGCAGCAGCTCTCGCCCGAGCACCGCGAGATCGTCGATCTCGTCTACTACCACGAGATGTCGATTGCCGAGGTCAGCGAGGTGGTGGGCATCCCGGAGAATACCGTCAAGACGAGGATGTTCTACGCGCGCAAGCGGCTCTCCGAGCTTCTCAAGGCCGCCGGTGTGGACAGAGGTTGGCCATGAGCGATGACATGACGGCGGCTGCCGAACGCGAAGAGATCGAGATGCTGCTGCCCTGGTATGTGAGCGGCAGGCTCGCTGCGGATGATCGCGCGCGGGTCGAGAGTCATCTCGCGCGCGATGCGGGACTGCGCCACCAGCTCGCCCTGATCCGCGCAGAGCAGCAGGAGGCGATTGCGGTCAACGAGGCCCTGCGCACGCCGGCTGCCGGCGCTCTCGATCGCCTGATGGCTTCGCTGCCGCCGCGCCAACCGAGTTTGGCCGAGCGTCTTGGGTTAAGCGCGCTTAACCAGAAGGTGGCGGACTTCTTCGCTGCGCCAACGGTGCGGGGCGTACGCTTTGCGGCGGTCGCGGCAGCGCTGTTGCTGCTGGTGCAGGCGGCCGTGATCACGACCCTGGTGGTGCGGGGCGACGGCGGCGCCACCTACCAGACGGCCTCGGGCCAGAACGATGACAAGGGCATCTCGGCGCTGGTGGTGTTCGCCGAGGATGCGCGTCTGCCCGCCATCTCGCGCCTACTGGCCGACCTCGATGCCACGATTGTCGACGGGCCCAAGCCGGGCGGGGTATATAAGGTCAGGGTACGCACCTCCGATCGTTCCGACGCCGCACGGGATGCGCTGCTGCGCCGGTTTGCCGAGCGGCGCGATGTCGTGCGCTCGGTGCTGCCGGCTGGAGACTGATGCGCCATGAGAAATGCGCCGCTGAAGGGTTGTCTGGTCGCCTGCGCAGCATTTCTCGTGCTGCCGCTGTCCGCAGTGCTGGCTGCCACCAACAAGCCTGTCTCCGACCCCGCACAGCTGTCGGCGGCAAAGAAGAAAAAGCCCAAGGACAAGACATCGAAGGGCAAGATGCCACCCAAGACCGGACCGAGCGTCGCCGGGCCGAAGGTGCCCGATCGCGTGACGAAGCCGCTCCCACCGCGGCCGCCACGCCCCGACGTCGACAAGCCCGGCAAGCCGCGTCCCGAGATTGGCAAGCCCGAGCTTCCGCGCCCCGATCCGCGCAAGCCCGGCGAGCGCCGCCCTGAGATCGCAGAGCCGGATCGGCCGCGCATTCCTCCGCGCGTCTTCATTCCGCAGCCCGGGCCGGAGCGCGAGCGATACCTGACGAGCGTGCCGCGTCGCGTTGAGCGCGGCTCGCCTCGCCCGATCCCGCCGCTCGAGCAGGCCGTGTCCAGGCAGCTCGTCGTGCTGATCAATCAGGACCAGCCGACGTCCGTCGAGGCTGACCTCGCCGGCCAGTACGGGCTCGAGCAGCTCGGCACCGAGGCAATCCCACTGTTGAGTGCGCGCGTCGCGCTGTATCGCATCAGGGACCGCAGGCCGGAGCAGCAGGTGATCGCGGCGATGGCGGGCGATGGCCGGGTGCGGGACGTGCAGCTCAATCACCGCTATCGCCGTCAGGCCGGTCCTGCTGTGGCAAGCAATCGCCTCCCGCAGTACGGCAATCTGAAAGTCGAGCTGCCCGGCGCACACGAGCTGGCGCAGGGCCGCGACGTGGTCGTGGCCGTCATTGATTCGGCTGTGGATGCCGATCATCCCGACCTCGAGGGGGCGGTGGCGGGTTCGTTCGATGCCGTCGGTGGAGCGGACAAGGCGCCCGACTTTCATGGCACCGCTATTGCCGGCATCATTCGGGCGCGTGGCGCTCTGGAGGGCGTCGCTCCGGAAGCGGCGCTGCTCGCCATCCGCGCATTCCAGGCCGTCCGGCCCGGACAGATGCCCGAGACCAGCTCATGGGTGCTGCTGAAGGCGATCGACTGGGCAGTTGCCAACAAGGCCAAGGTGCTTAACCTCAGCTTCAGCGGCCCGCGCGATCCGGCCGTGCACCAGATCCTGCAGGCGGCGGCGCAGCGCGGTGTCGTCGCAGTAGCGGCCGCCGGCAATGGGGGACCAAAGGCTGCACCGGCTTATCCTGCTGCCTACCCGGAAGTAATTGCCGTCACGGCTCTGGATGAGCGTGATCGCATCTATCAGCACGCCAATCGCGGCAGCTACATTTTCGTCGCGGCACCTGGGGTGGACATCCTGGCACCTGTCGAAAAGGGGCGGCATTCCTATCTTTCGGGAACGTCGTTCGCGGCCGCCTATGTGAGCGGTATCGTTGCGCTGCTGCTGGAACGCGATCCTGGTTTGCAGCCGGAGGCTATCGCCGACCTCATCTCGACAGGTTCGCAGGATCTCGGGCCGCAAGGGCGCGATGACCAGTTCGGCGCAGGGCGCGTCAATGCGCTGCAGTCGCTGCAGGCCGTCAGCAAATTGAGTGCCGAGAAGAAATGAGTTGATCGGCGCAAATAGAAACGGCCGCGCTGCCGAAACAGCGCGACCGTTCTCCCAGCCCGAAGGCAGGCTTACTTCACGACGCCGGACTTGCTGGCAGCCGAGAACTCAGCCATCGAGATCTTGCCATCCTTGTCGGTGTCGATTTTGGCGAGGTCGGCCTTGTAAGTGTCCAGCTCCGCGCCATCCAGCGAGCCGTTGCCGTTCTTGTCGGCAGTCTTGAACTTCGCGGCAACCGCGGCCTCGCCAGTGGCAGGCGTGGTCGTCTGAGCCAGAGCCGGGCCGGCGACAAGCGCAAGCGCAACAAGCGTACCGGTCACAACTTTCATCATGGGTCTTGCTCCATCGTTTTGTTGATCACCTGGGGTGATGGAGCATTGATAGAGCGCTCGCCATGAACCGAGATCGAATGGTGCGTTTGGGTGGCGTTCATGCGCGCGACCAGCAACGGTCGCCTTTCAGCTGCGGATTGTCGCAGGAGAAGTGCCAACCCTAGTCGATTCGATTGCTAGGCTGACGATCGGTTCATCTTGGGCGGTCGCTGGCCGGCATGAGGCAAGACCGGAGCAGCAGCGCGGCGGCGATACTGGGGAGCAGGGGGAGGCCGATTCTCCAGGCTCTGTTCGGCAAGCGTCAGGTAGCGCAAACGATCCGGATGGCCGAGCGGCAGGCTCATCACCTTGTCCAGTAGCCGATCCACGTGATTGACGCGCTCCAACTGCTTGCCCATGGACCAGCTCCTTGGATGACGAATGAGGGGACCGCAGCTAGCTGATGCTGGTAAACGAAAGGTTAACGCGCTTGCCACCGCGCGCCGGATGGCGACATGTTCGATGGAATATAGCGCGGGTTTGTGATCTGGTGGGACAGGGGCACGCCGCGGGCTTGCCCAGGCAACGAACCGAGATTCGGCTGAGCGCGATGGAGTGGATGGCCCTCAGCCCGGAGGAGTGGACGGCGGTGCGGCTGAGCCTGCGGGTGGCGGTGGTTGCCACCTTGTTCAGCCTGCCGTTCGGAATTGCCATAGCGATGGCCCTGGCGCGCGGGCGCTTTTGGGGCCAGTCGCTGCTCAATGGCCTGGTCCTGATGCCACTCATCCTGCCCCCGGTGGTGACCGGCTATCTTCTGCTCATCGTGTTCGGCCGCAAGGGTCCGGTGGGGAGCTTTCTGGCTGATCACTTCGGCATCGTTTTCTCGTTCCGCTGGACCGGTGCGGCGTTGGCCTGCGGTGTGATGGCCTTTCCGCTGCTGGTGCGTGCCATCCGCCTGTCGATCGAGGCGGTCGATACGCGTCTTGAGGAAGCCGCCAGCACACTCGGCGCCAACCGCGCCTGGGTGTTTCTGACCGTCACCTTGCCACTGATCGCGCCCGGCATCATCGCCGGCATGATCTTGTGCTTTGCCAAGGCGATGGGTGAGTTCGGTGCGACCATCACGTTCGTTTCCAACATTCCGGGCGAGACGCAGACGCTGCCGTCGGCGATCTATACGTTCACGCAGGTGCCGGGCGGTGACGCTGGCGCGCTGCGCCTAACCATTGTGTCGGTGATCATATCCATGCTGGCGCTGCTCGCCTCGGAATTGATGGCACGCAGCGCCAACCGGCGGCTCGAGGTCGAATGACCCTGGCGATCGACATCCGCCATCGGCTCGGCAGCTTCCTGCTCGATGCACGTTTCGAGACGGGCAGCGGGCTCGTGGCGCTGTTCGGACGATCCGGCTCCGGCAAGAGCTCGATTGTCAACGTGATCGCCGGACTGATACGGCCGGACGAGGGCAGCGTGGCGATCAACGGGGTACCGCTGGTCGACACCGCGCGCGGCCTGTTCGTGCCGCCGCACCGGCGCCGCATCGGCTACGTGTTCCAGGAAGGGCGCCTCTTTCCGCATCTGACGGTGCGCCAGAACCTGCTCTATGGCCATTGGTTCACGCCGCCGGCCCAGCGCCGCGACGGTCTTGAGCGCGCGCTCGATCTGCTGGGCATCGAGGCATTGCTGGAGCGCCGGCCAGGGCGGCTGTCGGGAGGCGAGAAGCAGCGCGTCGCCATCGGCCGTGCCCTGCTCGCCAATCCGCGCCTGCTGCTAATGGACGAGCCGCTGGCCGCCCTTGATGAGGCGCGCAAGGCCGAGATCCTGCCCTACATCGAGCGCCTGCAAGAAGAAAGCCGGGTGCCGATCGTGTACGTCAGCCATTCCATGGCCGAAGTCGTGCGGCTGGCAGCCAACGTCGTGCTGCTGTCGGACGGCAAGGTGGCGGCGGCCGGTCCCATCGGCGAGGTCATGCATCGGCTCGATCTGTTTGCGCTGACGGGGCAGGGGGAGGCGGCGGCCGTCGTCGAGGCGGTGGTCGAGCGCCACGACGAGCGCTTCGGGCTGACGGAGCTGCGCTCGCTGGGTGGCGTGTGGAGACTGCCGCGGCTGAATGCAGACGTCGGCGCCCGGTTGCGCCTGCGCGTGCGCGCACGCGACGTCATGCTGGCGAAGTCGGCGCCGGCGGATGTAAGTGCGCTCAATGTCCTGCCGGGGATGGTCGCGGAAATCCGTACCGGCGATGGGCCGATCGTGGACATCCGGCTCGATTGCAACGGCGACGCGCTGCTTGCGCGGTTGACGCGCTACTCGGTGGAGCGGCTCAGCCTCGCCCTCGGCACGCCGGTGCACGCTCTCGTCAAGAGCGTGGCGCTCGACCGTCGCAGCCTCAGCCGGCCCGCGCAGAACGCGACCGGGGCCGATGCCGAAGCCGACGAGGCGTGACGTTCTGGGGATGTGATCTGCCTGTTACAAAGGCCGCTTACGCCGTCGTATAGTTTGAAGGGCAGATGTGATCCTCGGGGAGGGGCAGTATGCGGACTTTTGCTTTGGCTGGCGGTGTGTCGATGCTTCTGGTAGCGGCGATGCCGCTCGAGGGGCTGGCGGTGGATACGCAAACCAACGTCGAAAGCGTGGACCTCACGTCGGTGCGCCGGAAGGTGAAGGCCAAGGACTGGCCGGCCGCCATCGAGGAGCTGAAGCCGATCATCGCCAAGGTCGACAATGCCGACGCCTACAACCTCTATGCGTTCAGCCTGCGCAACACGGGCGACTACAAGCAGGCGTTCACCTACTACGGCAAGGCGCTCGATTTCGATGCCAACCACAAAGGTGCGCACGAGTATCTGGGTGAGCTGTTCGTCATGACGAACAACATGTCGAAAGCCAATGAGCACCTCGCCATTCTGGAGAAGCTCTGCCCGTCGGGTTGCGAGGAGCTGGATGATTTGCGCAAGGCGATCGCGGCCGGGCCGAAGAACAACTAACGGCGGAGTTTGCCATCAGCTCGGCCGGAAGCCGCCCTTGGGAGCTTTTGCCAGCAGCGCCAGCGGTATGACCAGCACGGCGGCGATGACGTAAAGCAGCCACGCGTTCATGTAGCCGATCATGATCGACTGTCTGGCGATCTCGTTCGACAGCTTGGCCAGGCCCGATGCCGTCTCGACGTTCCAGGCTCCCATGCTCGAGGGCATGTCGAGCACCCGGTTGTACGGTGAGACGTGCTCAACCATGCGCGCGTAGTTGGCGGACTGCGTGCGTACGATCTCGGCCACCGCGATCGAGATGAAGAGGCTCGAGCCGAAGTTGCGCAGCAGATGAAAGATCGACAGGGCTTCGGCGCGCAGGTCGGAGGCCAGGGTGGAAAAGGCAATCGAGGTCATCGGCACCCAAAGAACCCCGATCGACAACCCCTGCAGGCCGCTGCACAGGATCAGCGTGGTGAGATCGGCGTTGAGGTCGAGGCTCATCAGCCACAGGCCAGTCGCGGCCTGCAGGAGCGCGCCAAGGGTCATGCTGATGCGCGGATCGAGGCGCGCCATGGGCATTGCCGAAAAGAAGCCGATCGCCGAGCCGATGCCGCGTGCGCCGACGATCTCGCCGATGGCGGAATCGGGAAAGCCCGCGTGCTGCTGAAGCAAGGGCGGAAGCAGCACGATGATGGAGAAATTCAGCATGCCGAACAGGGTGACCAGCAGCAGCCCGACTGCGTAGTTGCGGTCGGTCAGCAAAGTGAGCCGGACGAATGGCTTCCTGCTGGTGAGGCTGTGCACGCAGAACATGTAGATGGCGATGCCGGCAATGAGGGTCGCGACGATGATCTCAGTGCTCTCGAACCAGTCGAGGCGCTGGCCACGCGAGAACACCAGCTGGGCTGCGGCGATGCCGGTGGAGAGGCTCACGAAGCCGAGCCAGTCGAGCCGCGCTCCAGCGTTGGCGCGGCCGCGCGGCAGGAATAGGACGTTGCCCGCCACGGCCGCGATGGCGACCGGCACGATCATCCAGAACCCCCACTGCCACCCGAGGCTCTCGGCGATCCGGCCGGCGAACATGGGCCCCAGCGAAGGGCCGATCATGTTGGCCATGCCGAAGATGGAGATGACGATGGCGTGCTGGCGTCGGGGGAAGGAGTCGAGCAGGAACGATTGGCCGAGCGGCACCAGTGGCGCGCCGGCGGCCCCCTGCACAACCCGCCACAGGATCAGCTCTTCCAGCGTTCGCGAGGCTCCGCACATGAAGGTCGCGATGGTGAAGATGCTCGCTGACCAGATCATAATGCTGCGTTGACTGAAGCGATCGGCGAGCCAGCCGGTAGCTGGCGTGGCAACGGCGGTTGCAACGATGTTGAAGGTCATCACCCACGACACCTCGTCCTGGGTGGCGGACATGGCGCCCTGCAGTTGGGGCAACAGCGCCGAGGAGATGAGGACCGAGGCGGCGTAAATGGTGTTGCCGAGCATCACGGTGATCAGCACCATGATGCGCTGCGCAAAGGTGAGTTGATAAACGGGCTCGTCGCTCACGGCGGGCCGGTCCTGCCCTTGACAATAGTGGTCATGGATATAGTAACCTCGGCAACTACTTGCCGCCAGTCGAATTGGGAATAGTGTGAACCCCGACGACGAGCACTACATCGGCTACACCATCTCGGACGTGGCCCGGCTGATGCGTACGGTGTTCGAGCGACGCGTGCGCGCCGTCGGCCTTACGCGTGCGCAATGGATGGTGATTGCCCGCGTGCATCGGCGTCCGGGATTGAGCCAGTCCGAGGTTGCCGACCTGCTGGAGATCGAGAAGGCGTCCGCCGGGCGGCTGGTCGATCGCATGGAGGCGAAGGGCTGGCTGACGCGGCGCGCCG
>DASTOW010000105.1:0-8644 GCA_035762425.1 Hyphomicrobiaceae bacterium
ACCTCGGCGATATCGCCGAGCCGGAACGTTTGTTGGCCGGCGCGCAGCCGCAGCTCACGGA
Organism: Hyphomicrobiaceae bacterium; assembly: GCA_035762425.1. GTDB lineage: Bacteria > Pseudomonadota > Alphaproteobacteria > Rhizobiales > Hyphomicrobiaceae > AWTP1-13. Next base: position 62 of record DASTOW010000105.1, read on the forward strand.
TATCCTCAACCGACTTCAGCCCGCCCTGCACGTCAATGCGCACCGAGCGCTCGCTGGTCTCGATGCGACCTGCGGGGTCCATGGCATTCTGGCCCGCAAGTGCTGCGTGCATGTCTTGCGCCGTCAGCCCGCGCTCGGCCAGCGCTGCGGAGGACACCTCGATGAAGATGCGCTCCTCCTGCAGTCCCAGCAGGTCGACCTTGGCGACGCCGGGGATGCGCAGCAGGATGTCGCGCGCGTTCTTGGCAAAGTCCTTCAGCTCGGGATAGCTGTAGCCCTGTCCGGAAATGGCGTAGAGCGAAATGTAGGTGTCGCCGAACTCGTCATTGAAGAACGGTCCGATCACGCCTTCGGGCAGGGTCTGGCGAATGTCGCCGACCTTCTTGCGCGCCTGATAGAACGCTTCCCGCACGGCGTCGCCGCGCACCGAGCCCTTCAGGTTGACGAACACGTTGGCAAAGCCCGGCCGCGTGTAGGAGCGCAAGAACTCGAGGCCCGGTGTCTCCTGCAACTTGCGCTCGATCTTGTCGACCACCTGGTCCTGCATCTCCTCGGCCGTGGCGCCAGGCCACTGCATCTGCACGACCATGGTGCGGAATGTGAAGTCGGGGTCCTCCTTCTGGCCGATGCGCGTCAGCGACAAGGCACCTGCGGCGAGCAGCAGTACGAGCAGGAAGGCCGTGAAGTTGCCGTGGCTGATGGCCCAGCGCGACAGGTTGAAGCCCTTGGCAGGCTTGGTGTGGATGAGATCGGCGGACATGGGACAACTCCCTCATTGGCGCCGGCTGGCGCGCAGACTTACTGGCGCTCGCCGGGAACGCGCACGCGCATGCCGTCGCGCAGGAACTGCACGCCTGCGGTCACGACCATGTCGCCCGCTTGCAGTCCGTTGGCGATGCGGATGCCGGCATCGGCGACGTCGCCCAGGCCCACCGCCGTCTTACGCACGATCTGGTTGGCCGCATCGACAACGAACACCACCGTCCCACCGTCGCTTTCGGTCACGGCCGTAAGCGGCACAATCATCGGTGCACTTTCATCCTGGATGCTGAGAGACACCGACGCCGTCATGCCGAGCCGCATGGTCTGTGGCGGTGCGTTGACGGCGATACGCACGGCATAGGTGCGCGAAGCCGGATCGGCCTGGCCGGCAATTTCGCGAATGCGGCCCTGCACGCTCGCGCGCGACCCCGCCCACAAGGTGACCTTGGCCGGCTGGCCAATGCTGAGACGTCCCGCATCCTGCTCCGGCACGGCAACCGCGACTTCCGTCTCAGTGGCATCGGCGAGCGTGACGACGGCTTGGCCGGCACCAACCACTTGGCCGGGCTCGGCGGTCACGGCCGTCACCAGGCCCGCCTTGTCGGCCTGCAGCGTCGCGTAGCCGACCGCATTGATCGCCTGCCGCAACTGTGCCTCCGCCGTCTCCAGTCCGGCGGCTGCCGCCTCCAGCTCATTGCGTCGCGTGTCGTAGGCCGCCTGCGAGATGATCTCCTTGGGCAGCAGCACCTTGGCGCGCTCCAGGTGGTCGTTGGCCACGTCGCGCCGACTGCGGGCCGACACCACCGCTGCCTTGGCTGCCGTTTCGGCGAGCTTGAGGTCGGTCTCGTCGAGGCGCGCAATCACCTGCCCGACGTCGACGCGATCACCCACATTGACCGAGCGCTGCACGATCTTGCCGGCCACGCGAAAGCCCATGGCGCTGTCGATCCTCGATCGCACCACGCCGGAATACGTCAGCGTACGGCTGCTGGGCGCCTCCGCCACCACGGCGACCTTCACCGGCCGCACGGCCTCCTGCGGAGCAGCAGCCTCGCCCTTGCACCCCGCCAGCAGCGCCATTGCTGCCAGCGCCAACGCTAGGTGAGGACGACGCGAATTTCCATTATTGACTGATGATATTCCGTTTTTATCAGTTTGTCGGCGCATGACATGCACTCCTCTAAGTGCTTGAGCAGAGGTTATTATTGCAAGGCTTTAACGACGAATTCCGCCATCTCCGCGGGCGTGGGCTTGGCGGGGTCATCCATGCACTGCACCAGCATCATGGGATGCCGCAGCGGGGCTGTGGCCGTGCTGACGCACTCGGCCGCGCGCTTGACGTCCTGCTGGCGGAACTCGCCGCCGGCAATGCCGTCCTGGATCACGCCAGCAAACAGGTCGGAGACGCGATGGATGTGCTCGCGGATGGCCTCCCAGCGCTCCTCCAGAGCAACCGTCACCATCTCATGTACTTTCTTGTTTTCTATGAAGTTTTCCATCGATCGGCGGTTCAGCTCGATGATCATTCGGGTCAGCCGCTCGGTGGCCGCGAGCGGCAACCTGGAGATGCCGACCAAGGCCGTCTCATCATCGGCGATCACCCGCTCGCAGATGGCGTTGTTGATGGCCGACTTGGAGGCAAAGAAGCGATACACATTGGCCGGCGACATCCGGCACGCCTCGGCGATGTCGGCTACCGTGGTCTTGGAGTACCCATAGACACGAAACAGCCGGTCGGCCTCGCCCAAAATCCGGTTGCGCGTCTCCAGCGCGTCGAGCGAGAGCGCCGCCACCTTTGCCGATCTGTCGTCTGAAGCGATCATCCAAGCCAAGTCTATGAAACTGACGATTTTCGTTTTTTATCACTTGTTCGGCGGAAGTCAAGGGCTTTCTTCCGGCCTGGCTGGGTGCCGGAATTGAGCCCTGCAGATGGCGCATGTGGCGCCTGCGACACGAGGGTGCAGCGGGGCCACGCGTGCCCCACCATATTGTTGACTTTTTCGATCAAGTATTCGCGAATATGCGGACGCTGCCTGGCAGCCACGCCTGGTGTTGGACACGACGTCACGGCTGCCGTGCCTGCCCGGCGACTGCGCCATCGGCGAGCGGCGCGCCAGCGCTAGGCACCAGGTTCTCGCTGCGCCACGCACATGGCTGTGAGGCATCGGCTGCAAAGGGATCCCTGATCGGCGCATGCAGATTTATGGAACGCTCATGGGTAGCGCCCTGCTGATCGGCGGTATGGCGCTGCTGCGGGCCAGCTGGCTGCGGCGGCGCGGCAGCAAGGGATACCGGCGGCAGGCAGGCTGGTTGCTGATCGCCCTCGGACTGGCGGCCTTCATCCATGCCTGGGGCGGCGAGATCGGCACGACCTATGCCCTGCTCGGTCTATCGCTCATCGGCTATTGCGCCATTGCGGCCGGCGTCGAGCTGCGCACCGCGCCCACCCGCATGCCGCGCGCCGTAATGTTGGAGCCCGAGGAACGCCCCACCAACTGGCGGCGCGGCACCGCCAAGGCGCTCCTTGCCATCGTCCTGTCGGGCGTCGCCTCCATCGGTGTCGGAGTTGCGTTCGCAATGTACATGCCGATAGCCGCGCACGACCGCATGGTCGTCGGCGGCATTCTAGTGCCGCTGCTGTGGGGAGGCGGCATGGCCTGGACGCTCAGCGACGCCAAGCTGCTGCGGGCGACACTGCTGCTGCTGGCAATCTCGGCCGTGTGCTACGCCATGGCGTTCCTGCCCAAGGCGTTCTCGTGATGCAGGCGCGCAGCCAGCCACGCCCGCGCAAGCGCCAGGTCCTGCCGCCCGATTTCGTGCGCGCCATGCTGGCGGGCCATTCGGCGCTGGGCCTCGCCTTTGCCTGGCTCATCTATGTCGTCTGCCTGAGCGGCACGGCGGCGGTGTTTGCCAACGAGTTCAGGCGCTGGGAGCAACCTGACGGCCCGACCGTGCACGGCAGCGTCAGCCCTGAGAGCGTGGCAACCGCGCTTGCAGGGGCCTACGCGCAGGCGCTGGCCGACACCTCAGCCCATGACGTGTCCATTCTCGGCCCGGCCCTTACGGGCGCCAGATTGGTCGTTAGCTATCACGACCATCGGGCTGGCATCGAAGAAATTTGGCTGGCGGACGCGCAGGGGCGCCTGGTGATGCGCGCCAGGGCGCCATGGACTGAATTCCTCACGCACCTGCACATTAACCTGCACCTGCCCAGAGCCTGGGGCACGTTCATCGTCGGGCTGACCGGTGTGGCGCTGCTGTCATCTCTCGTGTCGGGCCTGCTCGCGCACCCGCGCGTCTTCAAGGATGCGTTTGCCTTGCGCTGGGGCGGCTCCAGGCGCCTGCAGGAGGCCGATCTGCACAATCGGCTGGGCGTGTGGGGACTGCCGTTCCATGTGGTGGTGTCGCTGACGGGAGCCATGCTTGGGCTGGCCACGCTGGTCGTCGGGGTGCTGGCGCTCGCCGCCTACGAGGGCGACTCGGAAAAGGCATTTGCGACGCTGCTCGGTCCGCGGGCGGGACCCGACCGGACACCCGCGGCGGTTCCCGATGTGGCCAGCATGATCCGGCACGTCCTCAACGATCGCCCGGGCGCAACCTTTGTCAACGGACACTTCGAGCAGGTCGGCAAAGCCGGACAGGTCGTGCACCTCGGCATGCGCACGCCGGGCCATATCGCCTTCTCCAACACCTACTTTCTCGATGGCACCGGCAAGTCGCTCGGCGACGGCGGACTGGAGCAAGGCGGCCTTGGCCAGCAAATTCTCGGTGCCATCCCGCCGCTACACGTCGGCTGGTTCGGCGGCCTGACCATCAAGGTCGTGTACGGCCTGCTCGGACTGGCGCTGACGGTGGTCACGCACAGCGGGGTCAGCATCTGGCTGGCCCGGCGACGCGACAAGGGACGGCCGGCGCCGGTGTGGGAACGCATCTGGGCCGCGGCGGCATGGGGACAACCGCTGGCGCTCGCGACCTCGGCCACCGCCGCGCTCCAGTTGCAGGAGCAAACCATCCTGCCAGTCTACCTGGCAACGGTGCTTGTGGCGCTCTTGCTACCTGCCTGCATGGGCAATGCCGCAGCCATTACGCGCGCGCTGCGCCTTTTTACCGCCGCCGCCCTTGCCGCAGCGGTGTTGCTGCACAGCTTGATCTGGTGGCCGCGGGCCACCGATCCGCTCGCTTGGTTCGTCAGCCTGAGTACTCTGGCTGCTGCCGCCATCATCTGGCCGGTGGCGTGATCGGCACGCGACGGGCCTCCGCGCTTGAACGACCGCTCCCTCAGCCGGCTTTGTCCGACACGAAGCCGTAGTGCCGCTGCGCGAAGTCTTCGCTGATCTTGCCGTCGGCGAGGTCCTCCTCAACCAGCGCCGGGTCGCGCGCCTTGGGATCGCCGAAGCCGCCCGCACCCGCCTGCTCGTGCACGATCAGCGCACCGCCCGGCACGGTCATCGTCACCTTGCCGGGCAGCGGCTCGCGGGCATTGCCGATCTCCATGAAGTTGCGCGAGCGGCCACCGGGCTCGCCACCGGCGAGACCGTAGGGCGCAAAGGCGACCCGATCCGTGCGCATCTGCAAGAGCGCCTCCGGCGCCAGGATGCGATAGGCGCGCCTGAGCCCGACGCCACCCCGCCATTTGCCGGCGCCACACGTGTCCGGCACGAAGGCGTACTCCTCCACCCGCACGGGATGCTCGGCCTCCATCACCTCCACCGGCATGTTGGAGAGGTTCTGCGAGGCGTTGGTGACGGCCTCCAGCCCGTCCTTATCCGGCCGCCCGCCCCAGGCGCCGCAGATCATGTCGACGATGATGAACGGCTTGCGGTTGGGCCTGAGCCCGCTGATGCAGATGACGCTGTTGCCGCCCTCGCCCGCCGCAGGTACCCGCTCCGGCACGATCTGCGCTAGCGCCCCCAGCATGGTGTCGAACACGCGATAGCCGGTGAGCGCGCGCGCCGCACACGGTCCCGGCATCACCGGATTGAGGACAGAAGCCTCAGGCACCTTGATCTCAACGCAGCGAAAGAAGCCGACGTTGTTGGGCACGTCCTTGGGCAGCACGCAACGCACGGACAGGTAGGTGAGCGAGCGCGTGAAGCTCAGCGTGGAATTGAGCGCGCCCTTCACCTGCGCGGATGAGCCGCTGTAATCGACCAACAAGGTACCGTCATCGCGCACGGTGATCGCTACCTTGATCGGGATTGGCGTATCAGAGAAGCCGTCGCTGTCGATATGGTCCACAAACTCGCAGGTGCTCTTGGGCCAGGTCTTGATCTCAGCCTTTGTCACACGCTCGGCGTAGTCGAGCAGCTCGCCCATGTAGGCTTCCACCTGGCCGGCGCCGTAGCGCTGCAACAGCTTCTCCAGGCCCCGCTTGCCCACCTGTGCGGCGGCATACTGGGCAGAGAGGTCACCCCACACCCGGTCCGGCACCCGCACGTTGATCTTGATCAGCGTCGCCAGCGTGTCGTTCAACACGCCGCGGTCGTAGAGCTTGAGCGGGGGAATGCGCAGGCCTTCCTGGTAGATCTCGGTGGAATCTGAGGCATTGGAGCCCGGCACCCGCCCACCCACGTCGGTGTGGTGGCAGATGACCACCGCAAATGCGCGCCGCTTCCCCTCGAAGAACAGCGGCATGAACATGAAGATGTCCGGCAGGTGCATGCCGCCGTGATAGGGATCGTTCATGATCACGGCGTCACCGTCGTTGAGGTCGTCGCCGAACCTCTCCAGCACGGCCGCCATCGCCTCTGGGATCGCACCCAGGTGCTGGGCGATGGTCTTGGCCTGCGCCACCATCTGCCCGTCGGCCGTGCACAGCGCCGCCGAGAAGTCCATCACGTCCTTGACGATCTCGGAGCGGGCGATGCGCACGACCGTATAGGCCATGTCGTCGGCGATGGAGTCGAGCCCGCTCTTGATGACGGCAAAACTGATCGGGTCGATCTTCATGACGCAGTCTCGAGGTCCAGAACGATGTTGCCCATGGCGTCGCGATGCACGCTGGCGTCGGGCGGCACGATGGTGGTGGCATCGAACTCCTCGATCACCAGCGGCCCGCGACGGGGCAATGCGGTTAGGGCCGAGCGAGCCACAACCTCGGTCTCCAGCGGCACCGCCCCGCGCTTGAAATGGATGGCGCGGAACCGATCGGCTGGCGCGCCGGCACGCGACTCCACGGCCAGATGCCTGAAATCGAGCCGGCGCTCGCGCAAGCCCCGGCCGACCACACGCAGTTTGACCAACTCAATCGCGCTTTCGTCGCGATAGCCGTAGGTCTTCAGGTATTCGGCCACGAAGCGCACGGCCAGCTCGCCCGGATCGTCGCCACCGTAGTGCACCGTCAGCTCGGTGGCCTGGCCCTCGTGGCGCAGATCGGCCTCCCAGCTCAGCGCCACGCGTTGGCCGGCGAAGCCGTCGGCAGATAGCCGCCGCGCCACGGCGTCGGCGAGCTGCGCCTTCGTGCGCTTGAGATCGGACGTCGTCAGCTCGCCGAGCGGGCGCGTCACCGTGTCGAGCGCGATGTGCTCCAAGTCGGACGCCAGCATGCCGACAGCGCTGAACACGCCGGCCAGCGGCGGCACCACCACCCGGCCGATACCCAGATCCCGCGCCACGTCGAGCGCATGGATGCCGCCGTTGCCGCCCATGGCCACCAGCGCCAGATCGCGCGGGTCACGCCCGCGCTCTACCGTAACGGCGCGGATGGCCCGCGCCATGGCGGCGTTGGCCACCGCGCGAATGCCGTGCGCCGCATCCTCCAACGACAGGCCCAACGGCTTGCCCACATGCGCAACGATCGCCCGCTCGCTCAGGCTGCGGTCGATGGCGAGCCGCCCGCCGGCCAACGCGCGTGGATTGATCAGCCCGAGCACCACGTTGGCGTCCGTCACCGTCGGCCGCGAATTGCCGAGGCCGTAGCACGCAGGTCCCGGCACCGCACCGGCCGATTGAGGCCCCACCTTCAGTAGACCGCCAGGGTCGATGCCCGCCAGCGAACCGCCGCCGGCGCCGACCTCGGCAATATCGATGGCCGGTACTTTCAGCATGTAGCCGCCAGCCTTGACGAAGCGGCTGGAGGTCGAGATGCCATCGCGAAATTCGTATTCCGATGTCATGCTGGGCCGGCCGTCCTCGACGATCACGGCCTTGGCGGTCGTGCCGCCCATGTCGAACACGATGAGATCAGGCTCGGCGCGCGCCGCCCCCAGCCGTGCCGCTCCGATCACGCCGCCGGCCGGCCCGGACGCCACCACGAACACCGGCTTCTCGCACGCCGTCTGAGCCGCCAGCATGCCGCCATTGGAGGTGATGACGCGGATCGGCGCAGCCACGCCGATGCCGCCTAGCCCCGCCTCCAGGTTCTTGAGGTAGCTGCGCATGGCGACCAGCAGATAGGCATTCACCACCGTCGTGCTGGTGCGCTCGTACTCCTTGCGCTCGGGCAGCACGGCGTAGGAGGCCGTCACCAGCAGGTCGGGCCAGCGCTGGCGCAGAATCGCCTCCACGCGCTGCTCGTGCGCGGCATTGCGGTAGCTGTTGATCAGGCAGATGGCGACCGCCTCGATGCCGGCCGCCGTCAGCTGCTCGCCGGCTGCAATGACGCTCGCCTCGTTCAGCGGCTCGACCACACTGCCGTCGGCGGCCATCCGCTCTGAGATCTCGCAACGATGCCGACGCGCTACCAGCGGCTTGGGCTTGTCCCAGGTCAGGTCGAACATGTCGGGCATGCGGATGCGCCCGATCTCCAGCACGTCGCGAAAGCCGCGCGTGGTGATGAGCCCGGTTTTGGCGCCCGACCGCTGCAGGATGGTGTTGGAGCCG
>DASTOW010000106.1:0-2073 GCA_035762425.1 Hyphomicrobiaceae bacterium
CCGACAGGCGGAAAGCAAGGGCCGCGAGCAGGCTCTGGCCGCCGGCCAGGAGCTGGGCATCACCGCCCGCTTCCCGGCGCAGCCGAAATACCTCGGCCAGTGTGTAGGCCCGCTCGTAGCGGAACGAACCTGCCTTCATGAAGCCCTCCCAAACATGATCGTCTTACGCGATCTCGGCTGGGACGATATCGGTGCCCGGCGACGACAGCAAGGCGCATCGGCCAGGGACCGGAGTTGGGCCGTCTCCCACCCGCCGGCGGCCGCCAACGGCGATGGGGCGTCACCGTCGGTTGGCCGCGGTCAAGGGCTGCAGCTGCTTGATGGCCGCAAGGGCGAGAGGATCAAGACCGGAGCCGCCCTGCGCAACATGCAGGCTTATGCCCTTGCGCATGCGCGGGTCCCAGAACTGCTGAATGTGGGTGGCAATCTGGGGGATCGCCCGCGCCTGGCCTTGTGCCTCGAAGAACTTGGCGATCTGGTTCGCCATCATGACCAGTTTATCAGGCTGCATTTTCGACCGCGTCCTCGCGCTTGGCCTCCGCTAGGTCGGCAATGCGGTGTGGATGCGTGAACACCTCGAAGCCATCGGCGCGCGCCACAGCCGCCAGGGTAATGCCGGCGCCGTTCGCCGTCTGCAGCGCCAGCGCGGTGGGCGCAGACATGGCAACGATGATGGGGGCGCCGGCCACCGCGGCCTTCTGCACCATCTCGACCGACACGCGGCTGGTCACCAGCACCAGGCCGTCGGCAGCGGGCAGTCGGTGACGACGCAGGCGTCCGAGCAGCTTGTCGAGGGCGTTGTGCCGCCCGACATCCTCGGCAATGGCGACCAGCCCCTGGGCCCTGGTCCAGAAGCCGGCGCCATGCACGGCGCGGGTATGGCGGTTCAGCACCTGCGCCCGCTCCAGCGCCACCTGCGCGGCAGCGATATCCTCGGCCGTGACGGTCGCGTTTGCCGCGACGCGCGGGCAGGATGGGATGGCAGCCTCCAGGCTGTCCACGCCGCACAGACCGCACCCGGTTGGTCCAGCCAGGTTGCGACGGCGCTGGGCTAGCTTGCGCCCGCGATCTGCCACCAACCAGGCGCGCAGCTCGATGCCCTTGTCGTGCCCGACGATGTTGAGACCTTGGATATCCTCTGGCGCGCCGATAATGCCTTCCGCCAGGCTGAAGCCGACCGCAAAGTCCTCAAGATCGGTCGGCGAGGCCATCATGACGGCGTGCGTGGTGCCGTCGTAGACGAACGCGACCGGCACCTCGGCAGGAATGGTGCGGGCATGGTCACTGACGCCGCGCGCCGCAACCTTGACAGAGCGGACCGGAACGGCGGCGTCGGTCATGGCTACTCCGCCGCCTGTAGTGGCGCGATGCGCCGGCTCGACTTGGAGAAGGCTTGGTAATCCTCCTGGTAATCGGTCGGGCCGTTGCAGGGGCTGACCTGCACCGCGGTGACCTTGTATTCGGGGCAATTGGTCGCCCAATCCGAGTACTCGGTGGTGATGACGTTGGCCTGCGTCAGCGGGTGGTGGAAGGTTGTATAGACGACGCCCGGCGCCACCCGGTCGGTGATGAGCGCGCGTAGGGCGGTCTCACCGGCGCGCGAGGCGATGCGCACCCAATCGCCCTCCTTGACCCCGCGTTGCTCGGCATCATGCGGATTGATCTCGAGCCGGTCCTCCTCGTGCCACACCACGTTGTCGGTGCGCCGCGTCTGGGCGCCGACGTTATACTGCGACAGGATGCGGCCGGTGGTGAGCAGTAGCGGATAGCGCGGTCCTGTACGCTCGTCGGTTGGCACATATTCGGTGAGCATGAACTTGCCCTTGCCGCGCGCAAAGCCGTTGATGTGCATGACCGGCGAGCCGACTGGATTGGCGTCATTGCATGGCCACTGCACCGAGCCCAGCTCGTTGAGCTTGGCGTAGCTGACGCCCTTGAACGACGGCGTGAGCAGCGCGATCTCGTCCATGACCTGGCCGGGATGCTCGTAGTTCCATTCCAGGCCGATCGCCTTGGCGATCAGCTGGGTGATCTGCCAATCTGCGTAACCGCCGTTGCGCGGGGTCATGACGC
>DASTOW010000107.1:0-2090 GCA_035762425.1 Hyphomicrobiaceae bacterium
TTCGTGTCCTCCTATCTCTACCTTTGGACGGTCGCGGCGCAGGCCTGGTCGCTCGCTATCCAATCTGGACTTCCCAGCGCAGCGTCCGCCTATGTCGGGGCGGGCCTCCTTGGCCTCAGCGCAGCTTGCATGGGCGTCGCCGGAAAGGTTCTGCCACGATCGCGAACCGGCTTTGCTGCGCTTGTCTTGATCGCATTGCTCGCCCTGCCCGCCGCGCTTGGATTGGAGGTTGCGGCGCACTGGCGTTCCGGACTGCGACCACAGGCCAGCGGCTACGCGGCGCTGGTCTATCTGGCAGCGGTGCTGCAGCTTCAGATCGTCGTCGCCGTTGTCGTTATCGGCGCCTACACGCTGACGCGTCTGGCGATGGGCCGCCTCAGTGCGAGCCGTCGCGTGACCTTCGACACGCTTGCACTGCTTTCATACTACGCAGCCGGCCAGGGTATGCTCGGGCTATTGCTCGTGCATGGCTTTCCGAGAGCCGTCTCATGAAACCCGAGGCGCGCCCCGTGACGGACCTGCTGTTGGCGATGGCCGGTCCAATGGTGTGGGCCGGACACTTGTTCAGCCTTTACCTAGCCGAAGCACTGCTCTGTTCTGAGCAAGGGCGCTGGGCGCATGCGCCTGTGCACTCGATCGGTGCTTGGCTGACCGTGTTCGCGCTTGCTGCCATGCTGAAGCTTGCAATACATCAACGCGCCAGTGGTCCCACCGCTCGCCGGTCGGCCGCACTCTTCGTCGCGCTCCCGCTGACGCTCCTGTCGACCCTCGCCGTGCTGTGGACCACGCTGCCCCTGTTGCTGCTGCCGGCATGCGCCGCCGGCAGCAGCTGAGTGGAGGAGCTTCCCCATGCCCCGTGCCCCCACACCATCAAGGATCAGTACCGATCGCGACTTCGTGCGGCGCGTCTTCATCGTGGTTGCGGTGGGCGCCTTGATCGCAGCTGTGTGGGCGCTGTCCGATATCCTTCTTTTGCTGTTCGGATCGGTTTTGTTGGCGATTGCACTGCATTCCATCGCGTCGCCGTTGCAGACACACCTGCAGACCGGGCGTCCCGCGGGATTGGCGCTTGCCGGTCTGCTGATCCTGGCCGTTGTCGGTGCGACCGGCTTCTACCTCGGGCCTGAACTTGCTGCGCAAATGCGTGGCCTGTTCAGCACGTTGCCGACAGCGGCCAATCGACTGGCAGGCTATCTGCAGATCGGATCGGTGGCCGACCTGCTCAAGGAAGGCACCGCGGCATCGGCGCTGGGCGGCCTGGCCGCGCGCATCATCGCCTGGAGCACCACGGCCGCGGGCGCATTGGCCTCGGTGCTGCTGGTGCTATGTGGCGGCATATACCTGGCGATCAACCCCAATCTATACCGCGATGGTCTTGTCAAGCTCGTGCCGCCTTCCGTTCAATCCAATGTCGAGGCTACGCTCGATGATGCCGGCCAAGCGCTGCGGCGCTGGCTCGCCGGCCAGGTCATTGCCATGCTGCTGGTCGGAGTGTGCTCGGCTATCGGGCTTTGGCTAGCCGGCGTGCCGTCGGCCTTCGCCCTCGGCCTGATCGCCGGCCTGGCTGAGTTCGTGCCGATCATCGGTCCAATCGTGGCAGCCATACCCGCAATCCTGATCGCCAGCACGCAGGACTGGCAAACCGTACTGCTGGCGATCGCCGTTCTCGTGATCATTCAGCAGGTTGAGAGCAACCTCATCACGCCAATGCTGGCGGACCGCATGGTTTCTATTGCACCTGCGGTCGGACTGTTCGCCGTGGTTGCGATGGGCGTGCTGTTTGGTCCGCTCGGATTGCTGCTGGGATTTCCGCTGGCCATCGTCCTCGATGTTGCGGTGCGACGTCTGTATGTGCGCGACACGCTGGGCGAGCGCATCGAGATCTTGGGCAAGCCCGCCAAACCCTCGTGAATTGCAACCGGTCCCAAGTCGTGACCAGGTTGGGTTGCCCTGTGACAATGGCCCGCTCACACACCCGGCGCGGAGCGATCAAACATGATTAGGCGGCTTCGCTATTGGTATGAATCCGACACACCTGCTGCCCATCGCTTTCGCTATGGGCTGCTTGTGTTCGACATTATTACCGTCAT
>DASTOW010000108.1:0-10794 GCA_035762425.1 Hyphomicrobiaceae bacterium
ATCGATCGGCCCCAAGACGGCAGAACGGCTCTATCCGCACGGCATCAAGACGGTCCGCGACCTCATCAAGGCCGAGCCGGCGGCTCTTTCGGTTTTGATGGATGCGCGCGGCGTCACGACGGAGGCGATTGTTGCCTGGCAGGACCAGGCGCGGCTGGTCTGCACGGTACCGGGCCTGCGCGGTACACATGCCCAGCTTCTGGTGGGCGCGGGCTATCTCAGCGGTGAGGCGATTGCGGCCGCCGATGCGGACAAGCTGTGCGCCGACGTGCTGGCCTATGCAGCGTCGGCCGCCGGCCAGCGCCTGCTGCGCAACGGCGATCCGCCTGACATCGAGAAGATCAAGGGCTGGCTGGAGGCTGCCCAAAGCGTACGGGCGGCTTAACGGTCCAGAGGGAGATCCTTCTGATGGAAGCATTTCGGCTTTCATCGGAAGCGATCCCGCTCCAACGGTGTCGTGCCATTGGCAGGAGCTTGGCCGGGGATGGTATAAGCTCGCCCATGGATATGCCGACCGAGCCCCATCCCTTGCCCCTGCTCACAGAAGCCTCCTTCCGCGCTTTGGCCCGTCGCCGCCTGCTGGCTGAGCCGTCGGAAGCCGTGTTCGATCCGCGCTCAGGCAAGGCCTGGGGTCCAAGCGACTGGGACTTGAATCCGGAGTTGCTGGCCGACTTTGCCGTCATGGCGCCGCCGAGGGCGGCTGCGGTGCTGGTGCCGGTCGTCCTGCGCTCGGAGCTGACCGTTTTGTTCACCCAGCGCGCGCACGACATGCCGAGCCATCCGGGCCAGATCTCGTTTCCCGGCGGCAAGGTCGAGCCTGGCGATGCAACCCCCATCGACTGTGCGCTGCGCGAGGCGCACGAGGAGATCGGCCTCGAGGCATCGCGCGTCGAGCCGCTCGGCTACCTCGACAGCTATCGCACCGGCACCGGCTTCCAGATCAACCCGGTGGTGGCCCTCGTAACGCCCGGTTTCGACCCCGTGCTCGATCCGCGCGAGGTGCAGGAAGTATTCGAGGTGCCGCTCGCCTTCCTGATGGACGCCGCCAATCACCAGAAGGCGTCGCGCGAGTGGCGCGGACGCGAGCGCTCGTTCTACGCAATGCCGTACGAGGGACACTATATCTGGGGCGCAACTGCCGGCATGCTCAAGAACATGCACCAGAGGCTGTTTCAGCCATGATCCGCGTCGTAATCGAGAACATCCTGCTGTTCCTGCTGCCGACGGCCGTCTATCTCGGCTACGTGCTGCTCACGCGCAGCGCCAGCACTGCGGGTGAGGTCATCAACGAAGCGCCGCTGGTGTGGCTGTTCGTGCTCGGCGCGCTGTGCGTGGCGGCCACGCTCGTCTACTACGCCACCGTAACGCCAGGCGGCAAACCGGGTCAGGTCTATATTCCGCCACGCATGAAGAACGGCCAGATCGAGCCCGGTCAGCTCAAGTAGCGGTGCCGATGACCGCCCAGCCAAACTCCGGCCGATCGCTGCATCTCGTTTCAGCCGACTGGCTGGCACGCCCCGCAACTCAGGCCGTTTTTGCGGCGCTGGCCGCACAGGGGCACGCCGCCCGAGCGGTGGGTGGAGCCGTGCGCAACGCGCTGCTCGGGCGGCCGGTGGTGGACGTCGATATTGCCACCACCGCCAAGCCGGACGATGTGATTGCGGCCGCGGGCGCGGCCGGCCTGTGCGCTGTGCCGACCGGCATCGCGCATGGTACGGTCACCGTCCTCGCCGACCGTGTGCCCTACGAAGTGACGACGCTGCGACGCGACGTCGAGACGCACGGCCGGCATGCCACCGTTGCCTTCACCGACGACTGGGCGGCCGACGCCCGCCGGCGCGACTTCACCATCAACGCCCTCTACTGCAGCGCCGACGGCGAGGTGTTCGATCCGCTTGGCGGTGCCGCCGACATCGACGCGCGCCGCGTGCGCTTCATTGGCGACCCGCGCGCGCGCATCCGCGAGGACTATCTGCGCATCCTGCGCTTTTTCCGGCTGACGGCCGAATATGCGGCCGGTGCGCCCGATGCCGAGGGGCTGGCCGCTTGTGTGCTCGAGCGCGATGGCCTGCAGCGCCTGTCAGCCGAGCGCATCCGCCAGGAGCTGCTGCGCCTGCTGGTTGCGCCGCGCGCGCCGGCGCTGGTGGGCGCCATGCTGGACTACGGCTTGCTGCCACTGGTGCTAGGCCTGGCGCCGCGGCCGACACTGCTGCGCCGGTTGGCCGATCTGGAGGCCGCGCTCGGCTCCGTACCGCATGCCATTCTGCGGCTGGCGGCGCTGGCAGTGGAGGTACCCGAGGACGCCAGCCGCCTGACCGAACGCCTGCGCCTGTCCAACGACGAGCGGGACCGGTTGGTGCGCTTGGCCACCAACGTTCCTGGTCTGGGGCGGCCTGTCTCGGACGCTGCAGCGCGCGCCTACCTGTATGCAGAAGGCGCTGTTGCTTACCGCGACCGCATTCTCATGGCCTGGGCTCGCTCAGCCGATGCGGCCGACAGCCAGTCTTGGCGCACGCGCCTCGCCTTGCCCGAGCGCTGGCAACCGCCCCGCTTTCCGCTGGGCGGCGCTGATGTCATGGCGCTCGGCGTGCCGGCCGGGCCGCGCGTCGGCGAACTGCTGCGGGCCGTGGAGGCCTGGTGGATCGCCGGCGATTTTGCTGCAGACGAGATCGGATTGAGAAAAGAGCTGCAAAGATTGGCGATGCCGGAGCAAGACCCATGAATGCGACCGAGCCTGCCGCCACGTCAGCCAACGAGCGCCTGGCTAAGGCGGTATTCGCCACGTTGGCCCTGGCCTCCGTCCTTGCCGGGCTCGGCATCTACCTGCTGCAGGAGCGGATCGGTATCGACGAGGACACCGCGCGGCTTGTGGCGACCGCCTTCCTCGTGGTTGGCATCGGCGACACCCTGCTACTCTACCTGTGGAACCGCTTGTTCAAACGCGGCAGTTAGCCAGCATGGTCGAAGCAAAACGCACTCCATCCTTCTGCACGCAGTGCCGCTCGCGCTGCGGCTGTGTCGCCGTTGTCTGCGATGGCCGGCTGGTGGGGATCGAGCCCCTGCCTGGCCATCCGACGGGCGACAAGCTCTGTCCCAAGGGGCGGGCAGCGCCGGACCTCGTCTATCACCCCGATCGCATCACGCGCCCGTTGCGGAGGACGCAGCCCAAGGGGGCTGCTGATCCCGGCTGGGTTGCGATCGCCTGGGACGAGGCGCTGACCGAGATCGCCGCTCGCATGGGCGCAATCCGCGACCGGCATGGGCCCGAGCAAGTGGCCTTCTCGGTCACGACGCCGAGTGGCAGCCACATCCAGGATTGTATCGCCTGGATCGAGCGATTCATCCGGGCCTACGGCAGCCCCAATACCATTTACGCCACCGAGATCTGCAACTGGCACAAGGATTACGCAGCCCGCTTCACGTACGGCCACGACATTGGCACCCCCGATTTCGTCAACGCGGAGTGCATTTTGCTGTGGGGCAACAATCCGGCGACCACCTGGCTGGCGCGCCTTGGTGAAGTCCAGAAGGCGCTGAGGCGCGGCGCCAAGCTCGTGGTGGTCGATCCGCGGCCCACCATCCTGGCGCGACGTGCCACGCGGTGGCTGCAGGTGCGCCCAGGTGCCGACCAGGCCCTGGCACTCGGCTTGATCCATCTGCTGATCTCCACCGACCGGTTCGATGAGCGGTTCGTGCGCACCTGGACCAACGGCAGCTTCCTGGTGCGCAGCGACACCGGCCACCTGCTGCGCGAAAGCGATCTGCGCGCGGGTGGATCGACCAGCAACTTCGTCACCCGCGTCGGCGCAGGCTTCGCCATCTACGATGCAGCTCGCGGGCGCTGGTTGGATGGCACCGTGATGCCGGCGCTGCGCTGGGCTGGCACCTTCGACACGCTGGACGGGCCGGTAGCCTGCCAGACTGCGTTCGACAGGCTCGCGCAGATGGTAGCGGAGTATCCGCCGGAGCGGGTTGCTGGCTTGAGCGGCGTGGCGCCCGACGATCTTGCCGCAGCGGCTGATGTGATCGCCGGGTCGGGTTCGGTCGCGTATTTCGCCTGGAATGGTGTCGGCCAAAGCGTCACGGCAACGCAAACCGATCGCGCCATCTCGATCCTGTACGCGCTGACGGGCAGCTACGGAGGCAAGGGCGGCAATGTGCCCGGTGGCGCTGCGCCGTTCACCGACATCTCCGGGCAGGATTTGCTGTCACCCACGCAGAAAGCCAAGGCGCTCGGGCTCGACACGCGACCTCTCGGCCCGGGCCTGAACGGCTGGGTAACCGCGCGCGATGTGTATCGCGCCGTGCTGGCGCAAGCGCCCTATCCGGTGCGCATGCTCTTGTCGTTCGGCACCAACGTGCTCGTCTCCCAGCCGGATACGGAAACGGCGCGCCGGGCACTGGCGGCCCTCGAGTTCCATGTTCACGCCGACTTTTTCGTCAACGCGACGGCGCGCTATGCCGACATCGTGCTGCCGGTTGCCACCTCGTGGGAGCGGGAAGGTCTGCGCGCGGGCTTCGACGTTAGCCTTGATGGCTTGCGCCGCGTGCAGCTGCGGCAAGCGGCGATCGCACCGGTCGGCGAGGCGAGGTCGGATACCGACATCGTTGTGGCATTGGCGGGCCGGCTCGGCCTGTCTGATCAGATGTTCGACGGCGACGTGAACAAGGGGCACGATGCTGTCCTCGGCAAAGTCGGGCTGAGCGTCGCTGACTTGCGCGCGTCTCCCGCCGGTGTTGTGGTCGACAGTTCCATCAGCCTGGACGCGCACGCCATCGAGAGCGACGGCAGCCCGCGCGGTTTTCCCACGCCGACCCGCAAGATCGAACTCTATTCGGAGCGGTTGTTGCTGGCGGGCTATCCGCCCGTTCCGGCGCTGGCTGCGGATGACGCCGTGGCGGTCGATGCGCGCTATCCGCTGCGCCTTGGCGGTGCCAAGACCGTTGCCTTTTGCCACAGCCAGCATCGCAATATCGCGGCGCTCAGACGTCTCGTACCCGATCCGGTCGTGGAGATTGCGCCGGCCGATGCTTCGGCCCGCGGCATTGCGCAGGGCGATTGGGTCAGCGTCGAAACGGAGCGCGGCACGTTCCTCGCGCGTGCCACGCTCGTCGCTGGCTTGGCTCCGGGAGCTGTGTTCGGCCAGCATGGCTGGTGGGTCGAGGGCGCGGCCGGCACGCCCTACGACTGGCGCCGTCCGCTGGCGGCCAACATCAACAATGCCATTGCCACCGAGCGCGCCGATCCCGTCAGCGGCTCGCTGCCGCTGCGTTGCTCATGGTGCGAGATCGCAAGGATCGATGCTCCCACCTAGTCGAGGCGCAGGTGGCGATTTGGATCACGCATGGTATCCTGAGCATTGTTGGGCAGCGTCGCCGCAAAGCGCTACGAATTTCATCTTGCGAGTAGTTTTCGGAGGGCCAAGTCATTGGTGCGCGTCCTGCATATTGGATTGATTGCCGCACTGCTCGCATGGGCCGCCCCCGCAGTCAGCCAGACGATGCGCGAGCACGGGCTCGGCGGACGCGGCTTCACGGCACCCCGCAGCATACGCAAGGCAACAAGCATGGCAGGCAGGGCCGATGCGCGCGCGCTTGTCCAACGCAGCATCGGCGTGATCGGCATTCCGATGTTCAAGATCACCGAGCCGCCACACGGGGTGCTCGTCGCCTATTCGACGGCTGCCGGCCAATATGCGCAAGACGGAACCGGCAATCTCAGCCCTTATGCGCAGGCCCTTCTGCAGGCGCTGCGTGAGCCCGGCATCGAAATGCCAAAAGTGTTCCGAGTGGTCAGCGCCAACGTGGCGGCGGCATCGAATGGAAGCCAAGTGCCGAGCGTGCTCGGCAATTGGCCGCCGGAAGACTTGGACGTGTCGAGACGGTGAGGCGTGCTGGCCTCGGCTCGTGACACTGCGCGGTCTACCCCTTCAGGCCGAGCAGTTCGACCTCGAAGATCAAGGTGGCGTTGGGCGGGATGACGCCGCCGGCTCCGCGCGCGCCGTAGCCGAGCTCCGGCGGGATGATGAGGGTGCGCTTGCCGCCGACCTTCATGCTGGCGACGCCCTCGTCCCAGCCCTTGATGACGCGCCCCGTGCCGATCGGAAATTCGAACGGCTGCCCGCGGTCGAGCGAGCTGTCGAACTTGGCGCCCTTCTTGCCGTCCTGGTAGAGCCAGCCCGTGTAGTGCATCACGCAGGTCTGCCCGGTGCGCGGTGTGGCGCCGGTGCCCGCTTGAGTATCCGTGATCTTGAGACCGGACGGTGTGGTCATGGTAGCTCCTGTCGTTTGGGCCGCAGCCGCTGTGGGGGCGACGGCGGCGACAATGCCGGCCAACGCGATGGCTGTCGGGGTGGTTGCCTTAAGGAACGCTCGCATCCGTGGTCCTCTGATCAATTGCCTGGGTATCCCGGCGGCGCGCGATTTGTAGCCGGTATCGGGGGGGCGCGACAGAGCCGATTTCACACTGCCAGTGGCAAGCTTGCCTGCGCGCCGACATCAAATACACGACGGTAGCGCTCGATTTCGGCGGGTGGTCCCATGGCCTTCATGGGGTTGTCGGAGATTTTCACGGCCGGGTGGCCGTTGGCCGAGATCACCTTGCACACGATGGAGAAGGGATCGAGCCCGCCATCCGGCCCGAGCCCGCGGAAATCGTTGGTGAGCAGCGTGCCCCAGCCGAAGCCGAGGCGCACGCGGCCGAAGAAGTGCTTGTGGATGCGCTCGATCATCTCGACGTCCAACCCGTCCGAGAAGATGGCGAGCTTCTGGCGAGGATCCTGGCCGCGCCGCTTCCACCACTCGATGGCGATCTCGCCGCCGGCGATGGGATCGCCCGAGTCGATGCGCACGCCGGTCCAGTGCTTGGCCCAGTCGGGAGCACGCTCCAGGAAGCCGTGCGAGCCATAGGTGTCGGGCAGCATGACGCGCAGGTTGCCGTCGTAGTCCTCCTGCCAATCCGCAAGCACGAGGTAGGGCGCCTGGGCCAGCTCCTTGTCGGTGCGGGTGAGCGCGCAGTAGACCATCGGCAACTCGTGGGCGTTGGTGCCGATCGCCTCCACCTCACGGCGCATGGCGATCAGGCAGTTCGACGTGCCGAGGAAGGAGTTGCCGAGGCCCTCGATCATGGCCTGCACGCACCAGTCCTGCCACAGGAAGCCATGTCGCCGGCGCGTGCCAAAGTCGGCGATGGAGAGCCCGGGCAATTGCTTGAGCCGGCCGATCTTCTCCCAAACGCGCGTCATGGCGCGCGCGTACAGCACCTGCAGCTCGAACTTGCCGAGGCCCTTGGTGACGGCGCGGCTGTGCAGCTCCATCAGCACGGCGAGCGCGGGGATCTCCCACATGGTGGTCTCGATCCACGGCCCCTCGAAGGTCAGCTCGTACTGGTCGCCCTTGCGCTCGAGGTGGTAGGCGGGGAAGCGGAAGCCCTCCAGCCACTGGATGAACTCAGGAGCGAACATCTGCCGCTTGCCGTAGAACATGTTGCCGCGCAACCAGGTGGATTCACCGCGCGAAAGGCGAAGGGTGCGGATGTGGTCGAGCTGTTCCTTCAGCTCGCCGATGTCGATCAGACGCCCGAGCTTGATCGGCTCGGAGCGGTTGATGATGCCGAAGGTGACCCGCACCGCCAGGTGGCGGCGGAAGATCGTCTGCGCCATCAGCAGCTTGTAGAAGTCCGTGTCGAGCACGGAGCGGACGATCGGGTCGATCTTCCAGGTATGATTGTAGACGCGGGTAGCGATGTCGGTCATGGCCTGGCGGTGTTGGCGGCTCCGTCTGCTACCCGTGATTTAAGCCGCTTCTGCACTAGGAGTGCAACGTACAAGCCCTGCACCGCCCGCTCGACAGACCTGCCCTAGCGTCTCATGGGAGCAAAAAAAAGGCCCCGGCGCGGTGCGCCGGGGCTGGCAGTGGTGGCAGATGCTCCTGGTGACGCCATCGACGTTACCGGATCGTGACGCAGGGCGTCGTACCTCGGCGGGGTCTGACACCCCCGGGAGGTCAGAAATCCATGCCGCCCATTCCGCCCATGCCACCCATTCCGCCACCACCCGGCATGGCGGGCGCAGCCTCCTTCGGCCGCTCGGCCACCATGGCCTCGGTGGTGATCAGCAAGCCTGCGATCGAGGCGGCATCCTGCAGGGCGCAGCGCACCACCTTGGCGGGGTCGATGACGCCGGCCTCGACGAGGTCGCCGTACTCCCCGGTCTGGGCGTTATAGCCGAACACGTACTTATTGCTGTCAAGGATCTTGCCGACCACGACCGAGCCATCCTCGCCCGCGTTCTGCACGATCTGGCGGGCGGGGGACTGCAGGGCCTTGCGCACGATGTTGATGCCGGCCTTCTGATCGTCGTTGTGGGCCGTCAGGCTTTCGAGCGCTTTGGTTGCACGCAGCAGCGCCACGCCGCCGCCCGGCACAACGCCTTCCTCGACGGCCGCGCGCGTGGCATGTAGGGCGTCGTCGACACGGTCCTTGCGCTCCTTGACCTCCACCTCGGTCGAGCCGCCCACCTTGATGACGGCAACGCCGCCGGCCAGCTTGGCCAGACGTTCCTGCAGCTTCTCTCGATCGTAGTCGGAGGTGGTTTCCTCGATCTGTGCCTTGATCTGCTTGATGCGGGCTTCGATGTCGGCCTTCTTGCCGGAGCCGTCGACGATGGTGGTGTTGTCCTTGTCGATGGTCACCTTCTTGGCGCGACCCAGCATATTAAGGGCGACGTTCTCGAGCTTGATGCCGATGTCCTCGCTGATCACCTGGCCGCCGGTCAGTACAGCGATGTCTTCCAGCATAGCCTTGCGGCGGTCGCCGAAGCCCGGCGCCTTGACGGCCGCCACCTTGAGGCCGCCGCGCAGCTTGTTGACCACCAGCGTGGCTAGAGCCTCGCCCTCGACCTCTTCGGCGATGATGAGCAGCGGCTTGCCGCCCTGCACCACGGCCTCGAGCACGGGCAGCAGCGGCTGGAGCGTGGACAGCTTCTTTTCGTGGATGAGGATGTAGGGACTCTCCAGCTCGACCAGCATTTTGTCGGCGTTGGTGACGAAGTAGGGCGAGATGTAGCCGCGGTCGAACTGCATGCCCTCGACGACATCGAGTTCCGTCTCGAGGCTCTTGGACTCCTCAACCGTGATGACGCCCTCGTTGCCAACCTTTTTCATGGCCTCGGCGATTTTGGCACCGACCTCGGCGTCGCCGTTGGCGGAGATGGTGCCGACCTGGGCGATCTCGTCGTTGGATGTGACCTTCTTGGCCTTGGATTTCAGCTCGGCGACGACGGCGGCAACGGCCTGGTCGACGCCGCGCTTGAGATCCATTGGGTTGGCGCCGGCAGCTACCGACTTGGCGCCTTCCTTGATGATGGCCTGCGCCAGTACGGTGGCCGTGGTGGTGCCGTCACCGGCGATATCGGACGTCTTGGAGGCGACCTCGCGCAGCATCTGCGCGCCCATGTTCTCGAACTTGTCCTCAAGCTCGATGTCCTTGGCGACGGTTACACCGTCCTTGGTAACGCGCGGAGCACCGAAGGACTTCTCCAGCACCACGTTGCGGCCCTTGGGGCCGAGCGTGACGCGCACGGCGTTGGCGAGAATATCGACACCGCGCAGCATGCGCTCGCGTGCGTCTTGCGCGAATTTGACGTCCTTGGCAGCCATTTTGCACACTCCAGGAGGTTATGACATTGCTGGCGATTGCCGCCCTTGGGCTCGTCCCGAGGATCCACGCCTCATGCACATCGATGCGAGGAGACGGATGGACGATCGGGACAAGCCCGATCATGACAGCGGCACAATTGCAGACAGGTTTATCGACCGAAGAGGCCACGCAGCCACCCGATCAGGCCGCGGCGCGCACCGACGCTTTTCCCTCGATCACGCCGAGGATGTCGCTCTCCTTCATGATGAGCAGGTCCTCGCCGTCGATCTTGACCTCGGTGCCGGACCATTTGCCAAACAGCACCCGATCGCCTTTCTTCACGTCGGGTGCAACAATGCGGCCGGCCTCGTCCCGGGCGCCCGGACCGACGGCGATCACCTCGCCCTGCATCGGCTTTTCCTTGGCAGTGTCGGGAATGATGATGCCGCCGGCGGTCTTGGTTTCCTCCTCGACGCGGCGAACCACCACGCGGTCATGCAGGGGGCGAAACTTCATGGCTCCTACCTCGCTGATTGCAGAACTAATTTGGGCCTGTTCGGAAGGCCCCCGACTGGGCAATTGGGGGCGCCTATATCGCACGGCGTAAGTCTCGCTGGCAGGACCCGTGGAACCGCCAGCTGGTGCCGTCGGCGCTTGTATATTTAACCCCTATTAGCAGTGTCAAGATGAGAGTGCCAAAAGCCTCCCCGAGACATGGCTCGACCTTGCGGGTGGCCTTGGTCGGTCCTAAGTACGAGCGGCGAGGACGACCTTGCGATTCCAACAATCCGGATGGGGACGACCTCATCGCCTGCGAAGGAGATGAGAGATGGCGTGGAGCGCTCTGCTTCTGGCCGGCGTCCTGGAAATCGGCTGGGCGGTTGGTCTCAAGTATACAGACGGGTTTTCGCGCCTTTGGCCGAGTGTCGCCACCATCGGGGCAATGGTCGTCAGTCTGCTCCTGCTGGGACTGGCGGTCCGTACCCTGCCCATCGGCACCGCATATGCCGTGTGGACGGGCATTGGCACTGTCGGGACAGTGCTGCTGGGCATGGCCCTGTTCGGCGAGCCGGCCTCGCCGCTGCGGCTCGCATTCATTGCCATGATCATCGCCGGCATCATCGGCCTCAAGCTCGTGACGGATTAGCAACGGAGGC
>DASTOW010000109.1:0-5899 GCA_035762425.1 Hyphomicrobiaceae bacterium
GATCCAGGGCAAGGAAACAGCCAAAGTAGCATGGACAGCTTCGATTACGTGATCGTTGGCGCGGGCTCGGCCGGAAGCGTGCTCGCGAACCGGCTGAGTGAGGATGCAGGCACGAGCGTATGCGTGCTGGAGGCGGGACCCGCCGACTGGCATCCGTTCATCCATCTGCCGGCCGGGTTCATCAAGACGTTCTACAACACCAGCTTGAACTGGTGCTATTCGCAGGAGCCGGGGCCATGGACCGCTGGCCGGCGCATCTTCTCTCCGCGCGGCAAGACGCTCGGCGGATCGAGCTCGATCAACGGCCACATCTACAATCGCGGCCAGCGGCAGGACTTCGACACCTGGGCGCAGATCGGCAATCGCGGCTGGGGCTATGCCGACGTGCTGCCGTATTTCAAGCGGCTGGAGCGGCGCATCGGCGAGGGCCAATCCACCTATCGCGGCCGCGACGGCCAACTGACCGTCACGGATATCGACTGGCATGATCCGCTGTGCGAGGCCTTCATCGCCGGTGCGGTCAGTCTCGGCATCCCGCGCAATCCCGACTACAACGGCGCCACCCAGGAGGGCGTATCCTACGCGCAGCGGACCATCCACAATGGGCGCCGGGTCAGCGCGGCCACGGCGTTCCTGCGTCCGGCGATGCGGCGGCAGAACCTGAGTGTGCGCACGGCGGCGCACGCGACCGCCATCGTTCTCGACGGCAAGCGGGCGGTCGGTGTGCGCTATGCCAAAGGCGGTCGCGGCGGCGCGGCCCAGCAAGTGCGCGCCCGCAAGGAAGTGATCCTGGCCGGCGGCGCCTATAACTCGCCGCAGCTTCTGCAGCTCTCCGGCATCGGCCCCGCGTCGCTGCTGACCTCGCTCGGCATCGAGGTCCGCCACAACCTTGCCGGGGTAGGCGAGGGGCTGCAGGATCACTACGCGCCGCGCTCGGTCGCCCGCGTGAAGAACATCAAGACCATCAACGAACGCGCGCGCGGACTGAACCTCGCCTATGAAGTGCTGAAATGGGGCGCGACGCGGCGCGGCATTCTCTCGCTATCGCCGACGCTTGTGTACTGCTTCTGGCATTCCGGGGAGACGGCGGAAAGCTCCGATCTGCAGCTCACCTTTACCCCCGCGAGCTACAAGGAGGGCGAGCAGGGCAAGCTGGAGGACCAGCCCGGCATGACGGTCGCGGCCTGGCAGCAGCGGCCGGAAAGCCGCGGTTACGTACGCTGCCGGTCGGCCGATCCATTCGCGGCGCCAATCATCCAGACCAACTACCTTGCCGAGGAGATCGACCGCCGCGTGGTGGTGGCCGGCATGCGGCTCGCGCGGCGCCTGCTCGCTTCGGCGCCGCTCGCCCCCTATTACGAGCGGGAAGATTTTCCGGGCCCGAACGTGCGCACCGACGACGAGTTCCTGGCCGCCGCCAGCCAGCGCGCCCAGACAACGTTCCATCCCGGCTGCAGCTGCCGCATGGCACCCTCAACCAACCCGCTTGCCGTGGTCGACGACCAGCTGCGCGTGCACGGCCTGCAGGGCTTGCGCGTGGTCGACGCCTCGATCATGCCGCGCATGATCTCGGCCAACCTCAATGCCTCGACCCTGATGATCGCCGACAAGGCCTCCGACATGATCCACGGCCGCACCGCCCTGGAGCCGGCACTGATCACCGCACCCGGGCCCGTCTAGGAAACCGAGGCAGTCATGCAAAGCGTCGTGGTGACAGGCGGTAGCGGCAAGGCCGGTCGCGCCGTGATCAAGGAGCTGATCGAGCACGGCTACGCGGTGATGAACGTCGACATCGCGCCGCCCAGCCAACCGCTGTGCCACTTCTTCAAGGCCGATCTGACCGATCTGGGACAGGCCGTCGAGGCCGTGCGGCGCGCGGCCGGCACCATCGATCGCCGGCGCTCGCCGCTCGGCCAGTCGCAAGCCATCATTCATTTGGCCGGCATTCCCGCACCGAGCCTCGCGCCCGACGCGGTGACCTTCCAGAACAACCTGATGTCGACCTACAACGTGTTCAGCGCGGCTACCCTGTTTGGCCTCAAGCGCGTGGTATGGGCCTCCAGCGAGACCGCCTACGGTCTGCCTCTGACGCGCGCAGCACCGAAGTTTGCGCCGGTCACGGAAGACCACCCGCTGGTCCCCGAAACCGGCTACGCGCTCGCCAAGGTCTTGTGCGAGCAGATGGCGCGCGAAATGGCGCGCTGGAACGCAGCCACCAGCTTCGTTGGGCTGCGCATTTCCAATATTTTCGAGGAAACCGACTATGCGTCCATTCCCACGTTCTGGGACGATGCGGCCCTGCGCCGCTGGAACCTGTGGAGCTGGGTCGACGCACGCGACGTGGCACAAGCCTGCCGCCTGGCCCTCGAGGCTGACATCCAGGGCGCCGAACACTTCACCATTGCCGCGGCCGACACGCTCATGCGCGAGTCGAGTGCCGCGCTGATGGCCAAGGCTTTTCCGGGCGTGCCGGTCGAGGCCGGCATCGGCCAGTTCGAGACGCTGCTGTCGATCGCCAAGGCCAAGCGTGTGCTCGGCTACCAGCCGCGACACACTTGGCGGGCGCAATCCTGAGGCCGGATCGACCTATCGCTTGTGCTTGGCGCGCCAGGCCGCGAAGTCGCCCGGCGTTTGCGGGTCGGTGGCTGGATAGAGGCCGAGGATCGAGCGGCCCTTCCTGACTTCCTCGGTCACGAAATCCTCAAACGCCGTCATCTCGAAGGCTTCCGCTGCGATCTCGTCGGCGATGTTCGCCGGGATCACGACCACGCCTTCTGCGTCGCCCACGACCACATCACCGGGAAACACCGGTGCGTCTCCGCAACCGATCGGCACGTTGATGTCGAGCGCCTGGTGCAGCGTGATGTTTGTCGGCGCCGCCGGACGGTTGTGATAGGCGGGAATGGCGAGCTTGGCGATCTCGGGCGCATCACGGAAGCCGCCGTCGGTAACCACGCCGGCGCAACCGCGCACCATCAGTCGCGTGACCAGGATGGAGCCAGCCGATGCGGCTCGCGGGTCCTTGCGGCTGTCGATGACGAATACGGCGCCGGGCGGACACTCCTCCACGGCCTTGCGCTGCGGATGGGCGCGGTCCTGGAACACGCTGACGGGATTGAGGTCCTCGCGCGCCGGGATATAGCGCAGCGTGAAGGCCTCGCCGACCATCGGCTCGGCATTCGGGTTGAGCGGGTGCACGTCCTGGATGAACTGATTGCGCAGACCGCGCTTGTAAAGCGCCGTGCACAGCGTCGCTGTGCTCACGGTCTTGAGCCTGTCGCGCGTCTCCGGCTTCAGCTTGGACATGACTTGCGTTGCCTCCCTAGTTGACGTCGCTCATATCGGCCGCATAGGTTCGGCTTGAGGCCGATGCAGCCTGCCGCTTGCACCCTACGGGGTTTGGTGAATGCATCTCGCTCCGGTTCGCGATCCTTTTGCACCATGGCGAACGGGTCAGCAAGGCAAGCACTGATTTGCCCCATTCGCCGTGCCGCGAAGGATCGAACACATGCGCACATTTCTTGATGCCAAGGCGATGGCCAAGTCCCTGCGCTCGGCCATGGAGGAGAGGCAGATCTTCCTGACGCACAGCGAGTGCCTGGAGATTGTCGCCGCCCAGTTTGCCCTGCCCAACTGGAACGTGCTGTCGGCCAAGATCGACGCCGACCGGCCGGCGGCCGACGCCTCGAGTGTGCAAAAGTTGGAAGTGGCGATCCCGATCCTGCGCATCTTCTCGGTCGACAAGGCCAAGGAATTCTACGTCGACTTCCTGGGCTTCAAGATCGATTGGGAGCACCGGTTCGGCGACGACTTCCCGATCTATTGCCAGGTCTCCCGTCTCGGTCTCAGGCTGCACCTCAGCGAGCACCATGGCGACGCCAGCCCGGGCTCGACGGTGTTCATCTGGATGCGCGGCATTGCCGACTACCACCGCGAGCTGCTCGCCAAGAACTACCGCTATTACCGACCGGGGCTGGAAGAGGCACCCTGGAACGCCAAGACCATGCAGGTGGGGGATCCATTCGGCAACCGGCTGCGCTTCAGCGAGCCGAATGAGCCTCCGAATGAGCCTCCGAATGAGCCTGGGCCCCGCTCCTAGGGCGGTGCGTCGGTGACATCACGTTGGTTGGGGTAGGGAGCTTGCCCCCCGACCAAGCAACTGTTCGCTTACGCCCTGGCAGGCATAGTCTCCTTGGCGAAGCGCTCCAAGCGCTCCAGGGTCTCGGCAAGATCCCCGGTCTGGAAGCTCAGGCAGACGTGGCGGACGCCGGCCTGCTCGAGCGCGGCAACGTCTTGGGCCATCGCCGCCGCGCCGCCGGTGAAGATGCGACGCTCGCCGTCGCTGGTCGTCTGCGCCGTCCAGTCGACGGGGGTCAGCGCAATGTAGGCGACGTCGAGCGTCGCCGGATCGCGCCCGGCGGCCTCGCAAATGCGGCGCAACTCCTGCACGCCAGCACCCAGCCGTGCCGCGGTGTCCAGGCGGTACTGGGGATTGTTGTTGGCGGGATACCAGCCATCACCGAGGCGCACGGCCCGCTGCATGGCGAGCGGGCTCTCGCCGCCGATCCAGATCGGCGGGTGCGGCTTGTGCACGGGTTTGGGCAGGAACATGATGTTCTCGAACTGGGCGTGCTGGCCGCAGTAGCTCGGATCGTCGGCCGTCCAGAGCACCTTGAAGGCTTCGAGATATTCATCCGTCACGCGGCCGCGCTCGGCGAAGGCCGGCGCACCGACCGCCTCGAACTCCTCCTTCAGCCAGCCAACGCCGCAGCCGACGATCAATCGCCCAGCCGACAGCACATCGATGGTGGCCAGCATTTTGGCGGTCAGCACGGGATGCCGCTGCGGCACGACCATCACCGAGGTCAGCAACCGCAAGCGCTCGGTGCATGCCGCCAGGAATGCCAGCACCGCCAGCTGATCAAGGCATTCGCCAGCGGTGCGCGCCGCCCATTCGCCGCTGTCGCTGTAGGGATATCGCGAGGCGATGTCGCGCGGCACAACGATGTGGTCGTTGACGCTGATGAAGCCGTATCCCAGCCGCTCGGCCGCTGCCGACACTGCCAGATAGCCTGTGCGGTTGCCGAGCGCCCCGCGCGTGAGCGTAGCTACGCCGAAATCCATGCCTGCCTCCCTGCCTCAACGCTTTCCTCCTGGTCGGCCCAAGGATACTATCCCGCGCGCCGATCAAGCGAGAGCAGAACACCATGTCCGAAAGACTTGATCCCCTGATCCTTGATCTCGTCGAGTGGGTGGCCAGGCAGCCCAGAGCCTACGCGGACGTCATGGACGCGTGGCGCACCTCCTGCCCCCGCCTGACGGTTTGGGAGGACGCAGTCGACCGCGGCTTCGTGGCGCGGCAGCGCGCCGACGGTGCCGCCATCAGCGTGGTGGCCACACCCGCCGGCCGGCAATTCCTGGCCGACAATGGACGCGGCGTTCCCCGCCCCGCCTGAGGTGGTCGCCCCTCACTTGTCGAAGGCTGGGTCGATCGGCACGCGATAGCCGTTGGCCAGTCGGTTGGTCTCATTGGCCATGCCGACCACAGCCATCAGTTCGCCGAACATCGCCTCGGTCATGCCGGCCTTGCGTGCCCCCGCCGTATGGCTGGCGATGCAGTACCCGCAGCCGTTGGTGACGCTGACGGCGAGATAGATCATCTCTTTCACCACCGGATCGAGCGCGCCAGGAGCCATCACCTCCCTCACGCTCCCCCAGGTGCGCTTGAGCAGTGCCGGATCGCGCGCCAGGTATTTCCAGAAGTTGTTCACGTCCGGCACGTTGCGGCTCGCCTTGATGTCGTCGAACACGGCACGCACTTCGCGCGAGGCCTTGGCATAGTCCACGGGCTTCTGCTTGCTCATCATCTCTCTCCATGCTGCGTCGCGCCGGAAGCTTA
>DASTOW010000110.1:0-27289 GCA_035762425.1 Hyphomicrobiaceae bacterium
AGCTTCGTCAAGAACACGACTTTCAACGGCACGCCACGGCCAGATCTCGCCGTCCTCGAGGAGGATGGCAGCTATCGGGTTATCCGCTCGTTCGGCTACGAGGACTTCCGTCGCACACTTGGGTGACGCACTTTTTCCCCCGCGCCAACTCGAACCGGTCGCTTTTGTTCCTATCCGAACCACGCCAAGTTCCATTCGAACTAGGCTGGCGTCCAAGCGTTCATTCCTTCTCTGAGGAACACATGGAGTGAACACATGAAAACTCTAGGCATGGCGCTTTTGGGCGCAGCAGCGCTGGCGATGACGGCCGGTACGGCATCAGCCGCGGTCGTGTGCAATGACGATGGCGATTGCTGGCGCGTGCGCGGGCGTCCGACCTACGGCCCTGGCGTGCAGCTTCGCATCTACGACGACAACTGGAAGGGCGAGCCGGGCTTCAAGTTCCGCTGGCGCGAGCCGGGCCACGGCCACGGCTACTATCGCCGAGGTACATGGGTCGAGATTCGCTAGAACGACCTTGAGTGAGACGGCCCCCCGATAGGGGCTGTCTTCCTTTTCGCGGATACCAATTTTTGCAAGCTTAGAACCTTCCAGTCGCATGACCCGGGGTGCGCGTGCGCCCCTGCCAACCGACTACTGCACGTGCGGTTGGCCTCCGCGTTGTTCTTGGCCTGCGGTACGGCAACGCAAAAGTGCCCTGATGATGAGCCCAGCAGCCGGCATATGACGCGTGTTGGGGTGGTCAAGGGGATGCTTGACCACCACGGATATTGCCTTCTTGTCTGGGTCTTCTCTGGGTTGCAAAAGATAGTGCTGCCGCCGGCCCCGCGTGCGCGCTGCAATCCTCACAGCATCAACGACGCCCCAACTTTCCCTTGGCTCGAGCGGCATGTTCGGCATCACGTGAGCGCATGCCGGAGCAAGGCGTCTCCCTGTGCGGGCGAACCAAGCATTGGCTGCGCAAGACGGGTGACCAAAACAGCCCATCGACATGGTCCGAGGATCGGACCCGCGAAGCCTTCGACCGGACACGAACCCAAGTCCGGCACGCAACTATGCACCGCATTCACGCTCGTCTAAACTATGCGGATTGATCGATTCTGGAGGTTGCCATGTATTTCTGGGCATTGATTGGGCTGATCGGGGTGTCGGTTCTGTTCGGCTTGTGGACAGGACCCTAACGCCGATCGCGGGCGGCGTTCACGTGCTGGCGTCGAGGGTGGCGCACGTAGCCTGCGCCACGCCGACGAGCGGCGAGCAGGATGCAAAACGGTCTCGTCCACAAACTCCTGGCGCTGCCCGAGCACGCCGTGCTTCGGCCGGTGCCCGAGGCAATCCACGCCCCAGGAGCACAGCCAGCGAACAGCTAGTCGGCAAGTCGCAGGGCCGTCGCTTTTCGGCCTCTTGGCTCGCTGACAACCTGCATCACGATGCGTTGCGCTTCGGCCAGCTCGCGCAGGCCCGCCTTCTCGACGACCGAAACATGGATGAAGACGTCCTTCTGTCCATCCTCGGCTTCCGCGAAACCAAACCCCTTGCCGGCGTCGTACCATTTCACGGTGCCGGTCACTTCGGTTGCCGGTCCCGACGCCCGTGGTGCCGACGGCCGGCGCGGTGCCTCGCGCACTGGCCGCGCCGCGTCCCCGGCATCCAAAATTTCGGTGATTGCCGTCACCTGCCGACCCTTCTGACCCTCGGCGACCTGAACGCGCAGTCTGGCACCCGGCTCGACGGATGCATGGCCAGCGCGCTCCAGCACCTTGATGTGCAGGAAGGCATCGCCTGACCCGTCGCCAAGCTCAACGAAGCCGAACCCCTTGTCACCCTTGAACCACTTTACGGTTGCGTCCAACACCGGCCCATCGTCGTCGTATGCTGATTGAACGCGCGCCGGACGTGGTCGATAGTCATCCCTGCTCGGCCCACCAAAATCATCACCGTCGAAGCCCCGGCGTTTGGAGCCGCGATCCCACTTATTGCCCATCTGCTCTCAACCTTGCCTGATCACGGTTCTGGCCGGCCCGGCCCCTTCGCCGCTTTGTGCGAAGGAACCGGACACGGCCTAGTCCCCGCCGACTGCTGAGGAAGACGGAGACATAAGCGATTTATCACGCGCAGCCCTAACTGCACAGCACCTAACATTCCCGTGCACAGCACTTAACGCTCCCGAACCGCCCCCCGAACCGGCGGCTGCCGGCCGCCAGGAGACCCACGCAAGCGGCCCCTGGCTGGTCATGCCCCGCCGGACCCGCCGGACCTCGACCCTGGAGCGGGAAATTCGTGCTGATGGCGGCCACCCCAGCGCGCGCGCCCTTTGTTTGACGGGACGAACAAGCCGGATTGCGCGGTTTGGCGCTTGCCACGTCCCTGCCCGCCAGTGCCTCCAGCGGATTGCAAACTTGCCGTGGGCCGCCGGTGCTGGCCGCTGCAGGCGGGCTTAACGCCATGACGCGAATGTTGAACCCAGCGTGAGCAGAACAAAAGCGTGTTGAGCGTCGGCAGTCCATCAACTGCGGCTGAACCGGTTTAGCAAACCGTTGCAATAGCAAACACCCCGCAACGCCAAACAGTTGCAATCCACCTGCGCGTGGGTGACGGCGTCCTGCCGGCCGATGGCAAGGCGTTCAACTCGACGTTATGCAATCGACCTTTGAACCTTTCCGCCGCGCCGCGCGACTACCTGGTTCGCGGTCATCGAAACAGCGGTCAAAGGCAATGGCCATGAAGAAGCGATGGGCGTTGGTGACGGTGTTGATCGCGCTCGCCTTGGGCTTGGCGGCGCCACTGCTGATCGCACAGGGCATCCGCGCTCCCCTGCGGTTGGCGTTGAGTTGCATCCTCCTCAGCGAGGCCGCGAAAGCGGGCTACCTGACGCCAGATGAATGGCAGCCGTTGGCTGAGAAGCTCGCTGCCTCGCCAGCTCTGCCTGCCGCCGATCGCCAATTCGTCCCCCAACTGGGGTCTGATTGTCCGAAAATGTAGCTCCTGGCGGGGCCAAACCGGTGGAGGATCGGGTGCACAAATTTTGGGTATTTCTGCTGGCAGCGATCGCGTTCGCGTCGGGGACGATTGCAACGTTGGCCTACAGCGGCGTCACCGGAAGTTTCGCGAGTTTCAGAATCGCCTGCCAGCTGCTCAACA
The DNA here is from genome assembly GCA_035762425.1 of Hyphomicrobiaceae bacterium. GTDB lineage: Bacteria > Pseudomonadota > Alphaproteobacteria > Rhizobiales > Hyphomicrobiaceae > AWTP1-13. The sequence continues at coordinate 3,142 of DASTOW010000110.1, forward strand.
CGGCCGAGGCCGCCGGGGCGCTGGACAGAACGCAGCGCGCCGATGTGGTCGATCGCGTCATCAGTGAAATTGCAACATCCGCGTCGGGCCCGGACCCGCAGGGCATCGCCTTGGTGCGGCAATTGAAGACGGGTTGCCCGAGCCTGCCCAGCTGGTAGGCGCCTGCACCCGCCAACCTCGCTACATCGCGCGGCGGGCTGAGGGGCGCGGGTCGCTCCGCAAGGCCAGCAGCAGCGGCCAAGCTTTGCCCATGCCGCGCATTGGCCGACAGAGCACCAGTCGAACCAATCTTGCGTAGCAAAGCCCTAGCTTTGCCGCGGGCGTCGCCATTGCATGATCACACTTGCGGCCTACAGGCCCCAATGCGCTATGCAATCCCAATGATGATCCTGGTCTCCGGCTGCATGGCCGGCGGACCACCGGATCACCCACTCACGGCGACCTGGCGGGGACCGACTACCCTTGAACTGACGGCCGCCGGCTATCGCTTCGGCGACGAGTTCGGCTCGTGGAGCGTGGACAGGCAAACTCTGCGCATTGTCAGGAGTGAGAGCGGCCAGCCCGCGCAAAAAGCCGAAGAGCGCTGCAACTATTCCCTAAATGGGCGGGTTCTCACGGTGAGCGATTGTCGTTTGGCAGGCAGGTACATGCGGGCAGGATGACCCGAGCTGCTCCTGCGGGCCGACGGTAGCCGCCAGGATGCACGGAGGTTTCATTGTCAGGGCACATCTGCAACCGACGCTTGCTCACCGCCACTTTTGTTCTTGCGCCTATTCTGACGATGCTGCGGCCGGCTTGCGCGTATGCGCAAGCCCCTCTTCTGCAGCCGGCCGAGAAGACAAAGGCTGGCTTTCTCGCGCGAGCTCGCGCTTTACGAGAGCAGGCCGCGCGCGAGGGCGACCAGGCCTATGGTGCAGTCGTTGTGCGCAACGGCATCATCGTCGGCGAGGGGCGGAACTACGTCATCCTCGAGAGCGACCCAACGGCGCATGCCGAGCTGCTGGCGGTACGTGATGCAGCCCGCCGGCTCAAGACTCGCGACTTGTCCGATTGCGAGGTTTTCTCGACCGCCACGCCCTGTCCCATGTGTCAGGGCGCTCTGTATTGGGCGCACGTGCCTCGCTTTCACACCGAGAGTACACCGGCAGCCGGCGTCACCCCGAAGCTTGCCTGCTAGCCAGCAAAACAGCGGAGCAGGAGCTACCTGTTCCGCTGCGCAATACGCCAGTTGGCTGGCCGCTCAACCCTTCTTGCCTGTCAGCTCCTCCCACTTGGTGCCGAGATCCTTCTTGATCTCGTCCACCTTCTTCCAGGCTTCTTCCTTTTTGGCGACGAACTCGGCGCGGCCCTGCGCGTATTCGGCGGCCGGAATATCAAAGACGGTCATGAAGGGGCAGCCGCCGGAGCTGATCTGGGCGGCCGCATAGCGGACCCGCACCATGCCCCGGTCGCCTTCGCCCACTCGAGCGATGGTGGCGTCCTTGTCCATGCGGCAGCTCCCGCCCTGGGCGATGTGCTTGAGATCGATGGCGACATACTTGCCGCCCTCATTGAGCAGCGTCACTGTCATGGTGCGGGGCATGAAGGCGAACTCGATGCTGGCATCGGCCGTGTTCTGCGCGTGGACGGGAAGCGACAGCGCGGCCAGGGCCAGAGTGGCGAGGCAAGCATATGACAGTCTATTCATCGTTCAGGCTCCTTGAACCGGCGATCCGGCCTTCAACTGGGGACGCGGGGGCTGAACTGCAAGACGCTAGGACACACGACGGTTTTGCAAGCCGCCAAAGACGGCCAGCAGGATGACGGCACCCAGCGTGGCGACCAGGATGGACGGCAGGTTGAAGCCTTCAAGGTAGTGGAAGCCGAGCAGGCTGCTGACCAGGAACCCGCCGATCAAGGCACCTATGATGCCGACGATCAGGTTCATCAGCAGGCCATGATTGCGGCCCGTTATGCGCTCGGCCAGCCACCCGGCAACAACCCCAACCACGATGCAGGCGATGATGTTCACAGGTCGTCGCTCCGCAGCTGCGATGCCTGCCAAACGCTCGTGCTCAAGGTCGGTTCCGAGCGCGGCTGCAGCGCTCGGTCTCCTGCGTCATCGCTAGCGCCTGCATACCCCTGTCCCTGACGGCCGGGCTATGGGTGCCTATGCAAATCGGCTTTTTGCTCTGCGGACGGACTCAAGCGACGTCGCGTTGGGGCAGTAATCCCTCCAGGCGGGATCGTCCGGCCGTTGCACCAGGTCGTGCCTGCAGGCGTCCTTGCCGTCGCAGCACGCGCACGTCCTTTCCAGATCACGCATCAAACCGCGCGCCACGTCCTCGACGTCGGCACGTGCAATCCCAAGCGCACGCATTCGCTCGCCCAGGAGGTCGGCCGCCTGCGGGCCTCGAGCCGCGAGTTCCTTGAGCTCGCGCACGGACATTCCGAACTCTTGGGCCATGCGCTGCAGTTCCGTGCGATCGATGCTGGCGAGTTCGGTTCTGCGTTGCCACCATTCGCGCAGTTGCGCAAGGAAGCGATGGGCTGCGGCCGTCAAGACGGGTTTGGATGCTTGGTGATGGGGATCCGACATGGCGCTCTCCTTGTGGCTCCGGGCCTTGTGGCTCAGGAGCAGGCTCCAGCAACAGGCCACGACGGCATTGATGCAGATCAAGGGCAGGCGAAGTTGCAGTCAATCCTGATGCACCACGCATCGGCGCGTTTGACGTGCATCAAAGGCGACGCATGCGCCATGCAGCTATTGTTGCGCGTCCTCGACGGGTGGTCGCTATGGCCAAGAGCATGACACGCGAATTCTGTGGCGGGCAGCCTGCCGAACGCGGCACTGCGCGGCCGACAATTGCCGGCGCGGCCGTCGAGAAGGTTGCGTTCGATGCACCCTGGAACTGGCTGGCGAACGGATGGCGCGACCTGTGGACGGTGCCGCAGGTCAGCCTGACCTACGGCTTGGCGTTTGCTGCCCTGTCGATGGGTCTGACGCTCGGCCTCATGGCGAACGGACTGGAGTCGCTGGTGCTGGCCCTCGGAGGCGGATTCCTGCTGATCGGGCCGCTCGCAGCCGTCGGCCTTTATGCGACCAGCCGCCGCTTGGAGCAAGGCGAGCGCGTTGATCTGCGGCACGGACTGCGCGCGGGGCTGCGCGCACCGGGCCAGCTCGGCTTTTTTGGCGCGATCCTGGCGTTCGTATACTTCGTGTGGCTGCAGGTCGCCTTTCTGCTGTTCATGCTGTTCCTGGGCAGCAAGCCGCTGCCCCCGGCAAGCGAGTTCGTGCCGACCCTGCTGTTCACGCCGCACGGACTTGGCCTGCTGGTGACAGGCACGCTGGTGGGTGGTGCGCTCGCCTTCCTGGTGTTTGCCATCTCGGCGGTCTCGGTGCCGCTGCTGATGACGCGGCCGCTTGATGCGGTAAGCGCGATCACGGTCAGCCTGGCGGCAGTGATCGCCAATCCCAAGCCGATGGCGCTGTGGGCGGCCTTGATCGCCGGCTTCATGGCGCTCGGCATCGTCACCTTGTTCGTCGGACTGGTGGTGGCGTTTCCGCTGATCGGGCACGCCACCTGGCATGCGTTCCGCGACCTGGTGCGCGAGGATGGCGGCAGCTATCTGTGAGGTGCCACACTGTGCGGCACAACGCTCCGTCGACACACCGCACCGCCCGACCAAGCCGAGGTTGGCGACTATTGTGGACAGATGTATCCGCAGCCGTTCGGGTTGGGGAAAAAATGACGGAGGCCGGAAGACCTTGCCTCGGCAGCCAGAGCACGAGCTGCGGCACGAGACGCAGAATGCGATGGTCGTGAAAAGACCAGGTAGATCGGACGCGCCGCTCGCAATGCTGGTGAAAACCGCACACCGACACATTTCGATCCCATCAGCAGCACGATGCCGTAAGGCGGCGTAATCAGGCCGAAGGCCAGCGTCGCGATCAGCACGACACCCATATGCACCGGATTGACCCCGCCAGCTTCGGTCAGTGCCCCGAGCAGCAATCACGGGGCTCAGCAGGGGCAGCGAGGCACCCTTGAAAGCCTGCAGCACTTGTGCGCATGGAGCGCGCGGGCGCTGCATCCCGCTTGGTCCGAAGAAATAGCAGTCGACCATCAGGTCGAAGCCTATCATCAGCCCCGGACGACGCCGGCCATGAACAATCCGGCGATCGAAACGTTGCCGCCATACACCACGGCTGTGATACCGGGTGGGAGAAGCGCGGCGATGGTATGCGATAATCGCGGCGACGAAGGCTGGTTTATTGCCTTCCTTCTTCATCGGTCCGCCAAGGGCGCCAAGCAAAACGAACCAATATCGGTCCGCTGCTATGACGCGCTGATACGGGCGATTGCAGGCTCGCGTCTCAGCGCCCCGGCTTGTCGTCGTCCTGCAGGGCGCGCCAAGCTGCGCCTTCCAAATCTTCGAACTGACCGCTGTTGAGGGACCACAGGAAGGCTGCCAGCCCGATTAGGCCGAGCAGAAGTGCGCACGGGATCAGCCAGGCGAGCGCGGTCATCGGGCGAGTGTCCTCATGAAATTAGTCGGCACGTGCCACGACTGTTGAACGAATTGTGCGATCTGAAGGACATCAATCAAGGTACTCGCGCCAGTCATAGCCAGACGTCCGCTCCTCGAGCTTGCTGCACACGTGCCAGCGGACCACTCGATCATCGCACGAGCTCCAGTCGCATGCTCTTGAGGCGCACGGCGTTGACGGTGACGGCGATCGAAGAGGCCGACATGGCGATGGCGGCGATCAGCGGCGTGACGAGGCCGGCCATGGCGAGCGGCACGAACAGCACGTTGTAACCGATGGCGATGGCGAAATTCTGCAGCGCCATGCCGCGGGTGGCGCGGGCAACGGCAAGCGTCTCCAGCACCGGGGCGAGGCGCTCGCCCTGAAACACAGCGTCGGCCGCCGTCTGCGAGATGTCGGCGGCAGACGACGGCGAGAGGGAAGCGTGCGCGGCAGCCAGGGCCGGCGCATCGTTGAGCCCGTCGCCGACCATCAGCACCTTGCGGCCTTCGGCCTCGAGTGCCTCGAGGCGGGCGATCTTGTCGGCAGGCGAGGCGCCGGCGATCCAGCGCTTGATGCCGGCTTGGGATGCGGCGGCCTCCACCACGGGAGGACGGTCGCCAGACAAGAGTTCGATGTGAAAGCCTGCCTGGGTGAGGTTCGAGACGACGGCGACGGCATCGGGTCGCAGCCGGTCGGCAAAGGTGAGTGCAACTGGGTTGCCCTCCGCCAGGCGATACCAGACCATCGCCGTGTTGGCGTGCGCCGGCTCGGCTTGGCACCAGGAGGCCGAACCCAGTCGTTCGCGGCCTTCCGGACCGTCGCGCTCCAGGCCCGCGCCCGGCACCTCGCGCACACCGCGACCGGGCTGTCGCACGGAAAGTCCCGCGGCCTCGGCCGCGCGCACCACCGCTCGCGCATAGGGATGCCGACTGGCGGCCGCCAGGGATGCGGCGCGGGCCAGCAAGTCGCCGCTGACGGGCTGGCCGGTGGACAGCGACGGTTCGCCCAGCGTCAGCGTGCCGGTCTTGTCGAACACCACCGTGTCGATCTCGGCCAGTCGCTCCAGCCCGTCGGGTGCTTTCACGAGCACGCCCTTGCCGAACAAGCGGCTGGCGGCCGCCACCTGCACCGCCGGTACGGCGAGCGCCAGCGCGCACGGACAGGTGATGATCAGCACGGCAATGGCCGCCGTCAGGGCCGCCTCCCATCCGTGGCCGGTGGCGAGCCAGCCCACGAACGTGACGAGCCCGAGCACGTGCACGGCCGGTGCATAGAAACGCGCGGCCTGGTCAGCGAGGCGCACGTAGCGTCCGCGCGCCTGCTCGGCGGCCGTCATCAGGCGCCCGATCTCGGCGAGCAGCGTGTGCTGGTCGGTGGCGGTCGCCTCGGTGACCAGCGATGCCGTCAGGTTGACGGTCCCGGCATAGATCAGGGCGTCGGGCGCTACGCTGACGGGCACGGTCTCGCCGGTGATCAGGCTGGCGTCGACCTCGCCGCTGCCCTGGAGCAGGCGACCATCGGCGGCGAAGCGCTCGCCGGGCGCGGTCAGGATGCGCATGCCCGGCACCAGCTGGCGCACCGGGAGCCTCGCCACGCTGCCGTCCGGCTGCAGCACGGTCGCGGCCTGCCCGCGCAAGCCGAGCAGATTGGCGGCAGCATTGGCCACGCGCGCGCGCATGCGCTGGTCGAGAAAGCGTCCGACCAGCAGGAAGAACAGCAGCGTGACGGCCGCGTCGAAGTAGACCTGCTCGCTGCCGCGCATGGCCTGGTACAGGCTCATCAGCGTCGCCAGCGACACGCCGAGCGAGATGGGCACGTCCATGTTGAGGCGGCCCGAACGCAACGCCTTCGCCGCCGAAGCAAAGAACGGCTGGCCCGCGTAGCCGACCACCGGCAGCGCGATCAGCGCCGATAGCCAGTGGAAAATCGCCTGTACCGACGGGCTCATGTCGCCGCCGGCGCCTGACCACACCGACACCGACAGCAGCATGATGTTGGCGGCCGCAAAGCCAGCGACGCCAACGCGCCGGAGCAGAGCCTGTTCGGGTGCCAACGCCGCGCGGTCATCGGCGATTTCCGCAGCCTTGAAGCCGATCCGGTCGAGCGCCTCGATGAGCCCGATGCTGTTGACGTCAGCCTGGTGAACCATGGCAACCCGCCGCGCGGACAAGTTGGCGCGCGCCGCGACGACGCCGGGAACCGATGTCAGCGCCTGCTCCACCTTGCGCATGCAAGCCCCGCAATGCATGCCTTCGATGACCAGCGTCGTCGTCACCTGGCGTGCGGCCTTGCTGCTTTCGGCAGGAACTTCACTGCCGAGAGCCAACCTACTCAGGGCTTCAGCCATATGCGCCTCCGCGTGCGGTAGATCGGGTCGGCAGCCTCGTTGGCGCGGACGTCGAGCACGACCAGCCAGTTGCCTTCCGCCGGCGGCGACACGCGCGCCTCGTATTGCCCTGGCTGACCCTCCACCAGCTGCAACGCAACGTCGTGCCGATTGGTCGACGGTCGCCCCAGCATGCCGGCAACGCTCATGCCGCGCACCGGCCGACTGTCAGCGTCACTGAGCACCAGGCGCACCTGACCATCGCGGCCGACCTGCAGCGCATCGGTCCACCCCAGGTCGGCTTGACGCTCGGCAGCGGCAAGGCGCTCGTTGTAGTGCAGGCCCTTGCGATAAGGCTCGTTGGCCACCAGCCCAGAATAGGTCGAGACGGCGGCATACATCATCGCGCCGTTGACGACGAACACGATTGCGAAGAAGCCGAGAAAACCCGCCAGCACGTGACGTCCGCGCAGACCCTGCTGCTGCCTTGGCGCGGTCGGCAGGACGGTCGGGCTCATGGGCCGCTCCCAGGTGATTTGCCGGGTTTTAGGAATTGCGTGGCGCGCGCCGTCTCCTGGCCGGACGCCATGTCGCGCACGACCAGCGCAAACGATGTGCTGGCGCCCTCCAGCTGTGTGAGCGCGCTCCCCGCCACGGTCACCAACACGCGCAACTCGCGCAAGTCATCGGTGGTCACGCGAACCGCCGCTCCTGCATCCACGCCCACAATGGCCAGCCTCGCCTGCTCCAGTCCCCGCACGTCAAGCGCAAACTCGCGCGGCTCGTGCAGCTTGTTGAGGATCTTGACCGTATAGCCGTTGCGTACCCCACCGTCCGACAGCAGCACATAGGGCGGATTGCGGTCGTGCAGCACGTTGATCTCGAGGGTGGTACGATTGAGCCAGGCGGCCAGCATGATGCCGCCGACCAGGAAGATCAGTCCCGCGTACAACAGCGTGCGTGTGCGCACGATCTGCAGCGGTGCAGTACCGCCCCTGGCGGCCGCTTCCTGCCCGGCGATGGTGTCGTAGGCGATCAGGCCACGCGGCCGGCCGACCTTGTCCATGATGTCGTTGCAAGCATCGATGCACAGCGCGCACTGGATGCACTCGAGCTGTGAGCCGTCGCGGATGTCGATGCCGGTCGGGCATACCGCCACGCAGGCCTTGCAGTCGATGCAGTCGCCGCGACCCTCCCAGGGTTGCCCCTTTTTGTGCGGTCCGCGCGGCTCGCCGCGATCGGACTTGTAGCTGACGAGCAGTGTCTCGTGATCGACCATGGCGCCCTGGATGCGCGGCCAGGGGCACATGTAGATGCACACCTGCTCGCGGGCGATGCCGCCGAGCACATAGGTCGTCACCGTGAAGATGCCGATGAACAGGTAAGCGATGGCCGGCGCCGTGCCTGTGGGCAGCTCGCTCGCCAGCGTCGGCGCGTCACGAAAGTAGAACACGAAGGCGCCGCCGGTCGCCATGCCGATGGCGAGCCACGACAGGTGCGTCATGCCCTTCTTGAATATCTTGACCGGCCCCCACGATCGGCGGTCAAGGGCGATGCGGGCATTGCGATCGCCCTGCCAGAAGCGTTCCAGCACCACCATGAGGTCGGTCCACACGGTCTGCGGGCAGGCGTAGCCGCACCAAACGCGACCAGCCACGGACGTGATGAGGAACAGCGACAGCGCCGCCAGCACCAGCAGGCCGGTGACGAAGTAGAACTCCTGCGGCCAGATTTCGAGAAAGAAAAAGAAGAAGCGGTTGTTGGCCATGTCGAGGAGGACGGCCTGGTCGGGCAGGTCCGGCCCGCGGTGCCAGCGCAGCCACGGCAGCACGTAGTAAATGCCGAGCGTGACGGCCATCACCAGCCACTTGATGGAGCGGAAGCGGCCGTGCGCGAGCTTTGGATAAACCTTCTGGCGGCCGGCATAGAGTAGGCGATCCTCCTTGCGGTTGATCGCCTTGGCCTCGAGGCGCACCACACCGGGTGCAGCCTCCGCGACGCTGTCGGCTGAGATGATGTACTTGTCCATGTGACTCATGCCGCGGCTTCCGGCCGTGCGCGTAGCCAGAGCAAGCGTCGCGTCAGGCAGCGTAGAACGGGGCGCAGTCTGGCCGTTTGCGGGATATGGTCGCCTTGATCTCGCGCAAGCGCGTCCGTGTCCGCGCGCCGAACCTGCAGCAACAGAGCCAGCTCGCACACACAGCAGCACATCGCGGCACCTCTTCTACTTGCCGCCGCCGAGACTGTGGACGTAGACAGCCAGCGCCTTCAGCGTTACGGGATCGAGGCGCCCGGCCCAGGCGGGCATCATGCCGCCGCGTCCGGTCCTGATGCTTTCGACGATGGCAGGCCGACTGTGGCCATAGAGCCAGATGGCGTCGGTCAAATTGGGAGCACCCTGCTCCTGCTTGCCTTTAGCGTCCGTCCCGTGGCACGAGGCGCATTGTTCGGCAAAGATGATCTTGCCCCGCGCCGCCGCGGCTTGGTCACCACTTCGGCCCGTCAATGACAGCACAAATTCGGCAGCATCGCCGATCTGTTTGTCGTCCAACAGCTTGTCGATGCCATAGCGCGGCATTTGCGAGGCGCGCGTTTCCGTGTGGTCGGAGCGGATGCCCGAGCCGATGGTCTTGTGGATGTCGTCGATGCTCCCGCCCCACAGCCACTCATCGTCGTTGAGGTTGGGGTAGCCGGCGAAGCCCTGGGCACCGCGGCCATGGCAAGGCGCACAGTTGGTCTGGAACGCGGCGCCGCCGCCGGCCATGGCGAAGCGCAACAGGTCGGGATCCGACTTTATTTGGTCGAGCGGTGTGGCCGCCAGCTTGGCGCGATACTGCGCCTGTGCGGCCTTGGCCGCATCGATCTCGCTCGCCACCGTTACGCGTTGACTGTAGCCGAGCACGCCCTCTGTGTAGCCCGTCACGGTCGGCCATGCCGGATAGGCGATCCAATAGCCGATGGCCCACGCAATGGTCGCATAGAAGGTCCATAGCCACCACTTGGGCAGCGGCTTGTTCAGCTCCTTGACGCCATCCCATTCATGTCCCGTGGTCTTGACCCCGGTGACCTTGTCGATTTCTGGTTTGCTCATCGCGGGCTCCGCTCGCGCACCGTCGCCGGCTGGTCGCTAAGATCGAGGGCGCGTCGCTGCGCCGCCTCAAAGCGCGGCCCGTTTCTCGGCCACAGCGCATAGCCGAGCACGGCGGCGAACATGCCGAGGAACATCAGCAGCGATGTCACCTGGCTGATCGTCGCGATCGTGTCATAGGACATGGGGGTTGCCCTTTATCGAGAGTTCGGGCCGGAGGCGTCGAAGGTTGCGAAATCGACGAGCGTGCCCAATACCTGCAGATAGGCGACGAGCGCGTCGAGCTCGGTCGGCTGCGTATCAGCCTTGCCATCGAATTTTGCCACCTTGGCCTTGGGATAGCGGCGCAGCATCTCGCGCGCCGGCCGGCTGTCGGGCATGACCTGGGCCGCAAGGTCGGCCTTCGCCTTGTCGATCATCTCGTCGGTGTAGGGTACGCCGACGGTTCTCAGTGTCTTTAGCCGCGCGACAATGTCCTCCGTATCGAGCTTGGTCTCGGCGAGCCAGGGATAGCCCGGCATGATGCTCTCCGGCACGACGGCGCGTGGATTGATCAGGTGCTCGGCCTGCCATTGGTCGGAATACTTGCCGCCCACGCGGGCAAGGTCCGGCCCGGTGCGCTTGGAGCCCCACTGGAACGGATGGTCGTACATGCTCTCTGCGGCCAAGCTGTAGTGGCCGTAGCGCTCCACTTCATCGCGCAGCGTGCGCACCATCTGGCTGTGGCAGCCGTAGCAGCCCTCGCGGAGATAGATGTCGCGACCGGCCTGCTCGAGCGGCGAGTAGGGTCGCATGCCCTTCACCCGCTCGATGGTGCTCTCGACCCAGAACAGGGGCGCGATCTGCACGATGCCGCCGATCGACACGACCACCAGGATGCCGATGAGCAGAATTATGGAATTCTTCTCGAAGACTTCGTGTTTCATGCGTGCACCTATTGCGCCGGCGCCAGGCGCAGCTCGGGCGCTGCGGCAATGCGGGGCTGGTGGGCGACGTCGACGGGTTCATCGCCGCGGACCGTGCGCCAGACGTTGTAGGCCATGATCAGCGAGCCGATCACGAACAGCAGGCCGCCGACGGCGCGGATCATGTAGTAGGGCTTCATCGCCTCGACGGTCTCAATGAACGAGTACTGCAGGAAGCCCAGCTTGTCGTAGGCGCGCCACATCAGCCCCTGGGTGATGCCCGACACCCACATGGCCGTGATGTAGAGCAGGATGCCGATAGTCGCGGTCCAGAAGTGCCATTCGACCAGACGCATCGAATAGAGTCCGCGCCGTCCCCACAGCCACGGCACCAGGCAGTAGATGGCGCCGAACGACACCATCGCGACCCAACCGAGCGCGCCGGAATGCACATGCCCGATGGTCCAGTCGGTGTAGTGCGACAGCGAATTGACCGACTTGATGCTCATCACCGGGCCCTCGAAGGTCGACATGCCGTAGAAGGCGACCGACACCACGAGCAGGCGCACCACCGGGTCCGTGCGCAGCTTGTCCCAAGCCCCCGATAGCGTCATCAGACCGTTGATCATGCCGCCCCACGACGGCATCCACAGCATGATCGAGAACGTCATGCCCAGCGTCTGCGCCCAGTCGGGCAGGGCCGTGTAATGCAGATGGTGCGGGCCCGCCCAGATGTAGAGGAAGATCAGCGTCCAGAAGTGCACGATGGAGAGGCGATACGAATAGACCGGCCGCTCAACCCGCTTCGGGATGAAGTAGTACATGATGCCGAGGAAGCCAGCGGTCAGGAAGAAGCCGACCGCGTTATGGCCGTACCACCACTGCGTCATGGCATCCTGCACGCCCGAGTAGACGATGTAGCTCTTTGGGCTTGTGAGACTGACGGGCACCGTCGCGTTGTTGACGACGTGCAGCAGGGCAATGGTGAGAATGAAGGCTAGGAAGAACCAGTTCGCCACATAGATGTGCGGCTCCTTGCGCTTGGCAAGCGTGCCAAGGAACACCAGGAGGTAGACCACCCACACCAGCGTGAGCCACAGATCAGCGTACCACTCGGGCTCGGCGTACTCCTTGCTCTGCGTGATGCCGAGCAGGTAGCCGGTGCCGGCAACGGCAATGAACAACTGATACCCCCACACCACGAACCACGGCGACCAGCGGCCCGCCAGGCGCGTATGGCAGGTGCGCTGCACCACATACAGGGAGCTCGCGAGCAGCACGTTGCCGCCGAAGGCAAAGATCACAGCCGAAGTATGCAGCGGCCTGAGCCGCCCGAAGCTAGTCCACGGCAGATCGAGGTTCAGCTGCGGAAAGGCGAGCTGCCAGGCGATTACATCGCCAACTACGAAGCCCGCGATGCCCCAGAACACTGCGGCAACGGTCGCCACCCGGATCGGCCCGTCCATGTAGTCCTCAGGCGGATCGCGCAGCGCATCGCGCGCCTCGTCGCCGAACGAGCGCTGCAAAACGAACACGCCCGCCACCACGCAGACCAGCGCCAACAACAGTCCGTGCCAGGCCATGCCGGGATCGCGCGAACCGATCAACAGGCTCAAACCAATTGCCGTACCAAGCAAAGCGCCGATCAACGCCATGGCATCGGAAAACGCGGCCCGTTCCACGAGCCCGGGTACTGCTGCCATGCCCTTAGTCTCCCCTCAGCCGGCAAGATCCATCGATCGCGATGGACCGTGATCCGGGCTGCACGCGGCCGCCTTGATGCAGATCAAGAAACCGCTGCGGCACCGTGGTTGCTCGCTATCGTGGCGTGAACTCGTGCGTCTGCACGGTGTGGGCAGAATGCCGGAGCAGGATGCGCGAGCTGCGATGCTGCAGCGTCGGATCGGGAGCACTAACCAGCAAAGCGATGGCTCCGTGCCCGATATGCTCAGACGAACGCGCCAGCAGTTCCTGCAGCGGCGAGGAGCGCGGCACGTGGCTGTCGCCTTGCCACTTGGCGTGACTGAGCAATGTCGACAGCAGGTCGCCCGCGGTGGCGACCACCTCTGAGTCGTCGGCTAGCGGCGACAGCGCCTCCAGCCGCCCGGCGAATCGCACCTTGCCGAGCTCAACCACCGACGCCGGCAATAGGCGGTCGAACGCCTCGCGCTTGCCAATGAGGCACATGTCGCGCGCGGCGAAGCTGTCCGCAAACAGATCCGAAATCGCACCATCCAGCCGCTCGGGTTCGTGGAACACACCGATGGCAAGTCGGAACGGATCAGCGCTCTCTCCCATGCAGTCTCTAGCCTCCAGCGCCGTCGGCGACGCGTGGCTGCCGCGCTTGCCCTGCCCGGGCTGAGCGTCCGTGGCGCCTGTGGGACCGTAGGTCAAAGGTCGACTTCCCCCTGCGCCAGCCCCTCCAGTGCACCAATATCGAGCACGTGCACGCGCGCGCTTTGCGCCAGATCAATGATCTGGAGGTGGCGCAGCTTGGTGAAGGTCCGGCTCACCGTTTCGATGGTCAGGCCGAGGAAGTCACCGATGTCGGCTCGCGTCATCGGCAGATCGATGACAGTTGCATCCTGGCCAGTGCGCCGACAGCGACGAACCATGGCCAACAGGAAGATCGCAACGCGCTCCGCCGCACTGCGCTGCCCTGTCGTGAGCAGTAAGTCATGCGCAGCTGCCAGCTCCTCGCACATCGCCTCGTAGAGCTTCAAGGCGAGCGCCGGCTCCTGCCGCGCAAGGCGCTGGACCGTGTTCCAGGCGACCGAGCGAAGCTGGGTTGGCTTGGTGACTTGCGCATTGCATTGATGATCGTTGCACGCGCCGAGGCCGATCAGGTCGCCCGGATAGGCGAAGCCAAGCACCTGCCGGCGACCGTCCCCCATGACCTTGTAGAGGCAGACCGCGCCAGCCTCGACCCGATAGAGGTTGGACCTGGGATCGCCCTCCGTGAAGACATGCTCCTTGGCAGCAAACGAGCGGACCGGCGCGCGCGAGAAATGCTCTTCCAGCGTGCGCGGGGCCGGGGCTTCGCAACGCTTTGTGTGAGCCAGCGGTAGCAGGATTGGGGACGAGGACAGCGCCTGTGAGAGCATGGTAGGCTTCCCTGTTCGAGCGTCTTGTAGGCGCAGGAAACCAGGGCCCGGCCGCAGCCATTCGGCGCTTCTGGAAGAGATTGTAAGAATTTGTAACAGCAGCTCTCGGCCGCCGGAGACGGACTGATGAGCTTGATGTGCGTCAACGCCCGGTTAGTCCGGCGGGCGCTAGACATGGACCAAGGTCGCTGCCGGAGAACGCCAGTGTACAAGCACATGTTGATCGCCACGGACGGATCGGAGTTGGCGGCGAAAGCCGTAACCACGGGGCTGCAGCTTGCCAAGGCCCTGGGCGCCAAAGTGACGGCCGTTACGGTCACCGAGGCATGGGCAGCGATGGCACCGGGCGAGGCTGCATTGGTCTTTCCGGTCGAGGAGTACGAGAAGGCCGCTGCCCAGAACGCCGCGCACATTCTGGACGGGGTATGCGCACAGGCGCAAAAGCTAGGCGTGACATGCGAAACCGTGCATGTGACGGAGTTTCCGGCCGAAGGCATCGTCCTCACGGCCAAGGACAGGGGCTGCGACCTGATTGTCATGGCGTCGCATGGACGGCGCGGAATTTCGCGGATACTGCTCGGCAGCCAGGCGGTGCGCGTACTGACGCATGCGCCGGTCCCCGTGCTGATCTGCCGCTAGCGCCTACGCCCCGACCTCGCTCTCTCGACAAGCCTGACGCTTCGGGTGAATATCGGCCACAAACCCGGTATCCCCCTGCGAGCAAGATGGCGAGCGCGAACGGTCATATCCTCGTCGTCGACGACGAGCCCGAGATTCGAACGCTTCTGCGCAAGTGTTTCGAGCGCGAAGGGTTTCAGGTCTCGGAAGCCAAGAATGGTGCAGAATTGCAAGCCCGCATCGAGCAGAGCCCGGTCAGCCTCATCACGCTCGATCTGACGCTGGGCGGGGAGGACGGCCTGGAGCTTGCCCGCGAGGTGCGCGGGCGTTGCAACGTTCCCATCGTGATGATCACCGGCAAAGGCGACACCATCGACAGGGTCGTCGGACTGGAGCTGGGAGCCGATGACTACATCGCCAAACCGTTTCAGCTGCGCGAGGTTCTGGCCCGCGTGCGCGCGGTCCTCAGACGCTATGGAGCTTCCGAAAGCCCGGTCGGGCCGAGCCCTTCCGCGCACGAGCGCTACGTCTTTGATGGCATGGTGCTGGATATCGCGCGCCGCGATCTCGCCCGCAAGGGCGGCGAGCTGCATGAGCTGACAACGGCGGAATTCAACCTGCTCGAGATCTTCGTCAAGCGGCCGCACCGCGTGCTGTCCCGCGACAACATCATGGACCTGCTAAAGGGCCACGACTGGTCGCCGGCCGACCGTTCGATCGATGCGCTGGTGGGGCGGCTGCGCAAGAAAATCGAGGCCGATCCCGAGCATCCGCGCCTGATCAAGACCGTGCGCGGCATCGGCTACGCCTTCACCGCCGACACCAAGCGGTTGTGACAAGGCCCAACCTCATTCGCGCTGCTTCAGAACTTGTCATCCTCGGGCTGGTCCCGAGCGGCTAGCCATGCATGGTCACCTGCAGTAGCGACCACTGCAGGGTCGGATCAAGGCCGACCATCACACGTCGGCATGCACATGGTTGGGACTTACCTAGCGCCGAGGGCGACCCGCAGAGCGCGTGCGAGTTCATCGCCCGTGTACGGCTTACGCAGTATCTCAAGGTCGGGTGCCGTTGCCTCGCCGGCCCGTGCCACGTCCTCGGCAAAGCCCGATGTCAGCAATACTCGCATCGACGGCACATGCTGCTGCGCCCAGCGCACCAGGTCGAAACCCGACATGCCGCCCGGCATGACGACATCGCTGAAGATCAGGTCGATCTTTCGGCCCGACTTCAGCGCCTCGATGGCGCCGACCGCGTTGTCGGCCTCGATCACAGTGTAACCAAGGTTGCGCACGCGCCGCGCCGCAACCCTGCGCACCTCGGCATTGTCCTCCACCAGCAGGATCGTCTCGCCGGCCACCGGGGCTGTCGCCCGCTCCCCGCGCGCCGTCGTGGTGGCGTCGACCTCGGTCGTCACACGGGGCAAGTAGAGATTGACGGTCGTGCCCCTGCCGACCTCGCTGTAGACGGTGACGTGACCGCCCGACTGCTTGACGAAGCCATACAGCCCGCTCAGGCCAAGCCCGGTCCCCTTGCCCGGCTCCTTGGTCGTGAAGAAGGGCTCGAACACGCGCGCCAGCACGTCCGGCCCCATGCCGACGCCAGTGTCGGACACGGACAGGCGGACGTAGTCGCCGGGCTGCACCCCGACCTCGTTGGCGACGTCGCGCTCGTCGAGCACGACGTTCTTGGTCTCGAGCACCAGTTTGCCGCCGGCCGGCATGGCATCGCGCGCGTTGATGGCGAGGTTGAGCACCGCGTTCTCGATCTCGCTCGGATCGGCCCGCACCGGCCACAGCCGCGGCGCCAGCAATGTGGAGAGCGCGATCGTTTCACCTAGCGTGCGGCGCAGCAGCTCCGCCATCGACAGCACCTGATCGTTAAGGTCGAGAACGACCGGCTCAAGCCGGCGGCGGCGCGCGAAGGTCAGCAGCCGGTTGGTCAACCGGGCCCCCATCAGCGCCGCAGCGTTAGCGCGGGCCAGCAGATCGCGCTGCTCGTTGCTCTCGATGTCCATCTCAAGCAGCTCGAGATTGCCCGTGATGATTGTCAACAGGTTGTTGAAATCATGCGCGATACCGCCGGTCAGTTGACCGATCGCCTCCATGCGCTGCGACTTGCGCAACGCCTGATCCTGCACGACCTGCTGGCTGATGTCGCGATTAAGCGACAGAACGCCGATGAAGTGGCCATCCTGATCGTGCAGTGCCGTTGCCACCGTTTCGGCCGGGAATGCCTCGCCGGACTTGCGGCGAAAGCGCGTGGACCTCAGTCGCAGCGGGTCCTGGCCCTTCAGCCCCTCATTGAACTCCTGCGTGCGTTCGAACTCGGCCGGCGTTTCATGCAGTATGGCCATCGACTTGCCGATCAGTTCTTCCGGCGCATAGCCGAATACGCGCGCCACGGCCGGGTTGCACAGCGTGACCTTGCCTTCGGGATCGACAACCAGCACGGCGTCCGGCAGGTGGTTGAAGATGGCCTGAAGCAGGCCCTGCTCCGCTAGTCCGCCCGCGCGTTGCTGCGAAAGGTCGTGCAGGATGCCGGTGAAGTACTTCTGGCCGTCCGCCTCGAACTCGCTCACCGACAGGTGGACGGGAAAAATCGCCCCGTTGCGACGGCGGGCCATGACCTGCCGGCCGATGCCGATGATCTTGCGCTCTCCCGTCTCCAGATGATGGCGGATGTAGCCGTCATGGCGGCTGTGAAACGGCTCGGGCATCAGGACATTGACGTTGCGGCCGATCAGTTCGTCGCCGGCGAAGCCGAACATCTTTTCCACCGCAGCGTTGAGGGTGCGGATCAAGCCGTGGCGATCGATGATGATGATGGCACCGACGGCCGTCTGCAGCGCGGCCTCCAGCATTTGCGGACCGAATGGCGCGCTAGGCGCGGCTGGGTCGGGACCTGACATGCGATGCCTCTGGCGCTCACTCAGGAACTTGGGCCGGCCAATTGTAGGATGACACGCCGCACGCTGTCGTCTCCCGGCTCGCGTTCGATGGCAAACCCGAGCTCGCGGCACATGCGCAGCATCGTGGCATTGGCGGCGAGCACAGTGCCGTGCAGTTGCTGGAGCTTCTCGGACCTGGCGTACGTGACCAGGTGTTGCATCAGCCGCCAGCCGAGGCCGCGACCCTTGAGGTCGGATCGGACCAGGATGGCGTACTCGGCCCGCACGTAGTCGGGGTCGGCCACCATACGCACAACACCTTGCAGCGCGCCGGAGTCCTTGGCAACGGCAACGAATGCCATTTCGCGCGCGTAATCGATCTGTGTCAGCCGTGCCAAGAAATGGTGCGACAACTGCGGCGTTACGGTGAAGAAGCGCAGCCGCTGATCCTCGGCTGTCACGTGGGCGAAGAACTCCCTATACAGCTTTTCATCTTCCGGCCGGATCGGGCGGATGCATACATCGCCTACGGTGTCGACGTGCGCTTGTGCCTCCCATTGCGAGGGATAGGGCCGGACGGCCATCGGCACTCGCGGGTGCTTGGCTGCATCGGCGACTAGCACGCGTGCGTCGAGTGCAATGACACCCTGGTCGTCGGCCAGCAACGGATTGATGTCGACCTCGCGGATGGCGTCGTGATCGGCAACCAGGTAGCTGAGCCGTACCAGCGTCTCGCCGATGCGCTCGATGTCAGCGGCGGGCCGATCGCGATAGCCTTGCAGGAAGCGCCAGACCCGCGTCTGCCGCATCACATCGCGCGCCAGATTGAGATCGAGCGGCGGCAGCCCGTGCGCGATATCGCGCGCCACCTCGACCGCCGTGCCCCCGGCGCCGAACATCATCAGTGGGCCGAAGGTGGGATCGACCGACATGCCAAGGATCAGTTCGTGTGCCCTGGGCCGGCGGATCATCGGCTGCACCGTGAAGCCATCGATTCTCGCTTGCGGCCTGACGCGGGCGATGCGTTCCAGCATGTCCTCGGCCGCGCGTCGCGCGTCCTCGGCGCTGCGCAATCCGAGGCGCACGCCACCGACATCCGACTTGTGCGAGATGTCGTCCGACAGGATCTTGACCACCGCGGCGCCGTGCTGGGCGACATACGGCGCGGCCTGCTTGGCAACCTCGTCGGGCGTCCGCGCTATTTCGGTCGGAACGACCGGAATGCCGTATACGGCCAACAAGCCTTTGGCCTCCACCTCGGACAGCACGGTACGTCCCGAATGCAGCGCCGCCGCGATGATTGCTGCCGCCTTGTCGCTCTCCAGACCGAGGTCGGCCGCCAGCGACGGCGGCGCCCGCATCAGTTCCTCTTGCGCGCGCGTGTAGCGCACGAGTTGCATGAACCCGTCGATCGCCTCGGCCGGGGTTGCAAAGCTGGCGATGCCTTGCGTGGCGAATAAACGGCGTGCCGGCTGGCTTGCACCGTCACCCAGCCAGTTGGTGATCATGGGTTTACAGGCCCGACCGTTGCTGGTCCGCCGCTCGATCACGGCCAGCACTTCCTCTGCAACAGCCGTACTCGAAGCCAGCGCCGTCGGACAATTCATGACCAGCACCGCATCGGCCGTGTCGTCTTGCATCAGCGCATCAACCGCGCCCGCATACCTAGCGGGGTCTGCATCACCGATGATGTCCACCGGATTTCCGTGCGACCAGGTGGGCGGCAGGATGCGATCCAGCGCCGCCCGTGTCGCGTCGGACAGCGAGGCGAGACGGCCATCGGCATCACCCAGCCGATCCGCCGCCAGCACGCCTGCACCACCGCCGTTGGTGAGGATGGCCAAGCGGTCGCCCAACAACTGCGGACGCCGCGCCAGGATCTCCGCTGCGCTGAAGAGATCATCCAGCTCGCGCACACGCAGCAGGCCCGCCCGGCGGAACGCGGCCTCGTAGGCGGCATCGGCGCCCGCCAGCGCTCCCGTGTGCGACAGTGCCGCCTTGGCGCCGGTGGCGCCGCGTCCTGCCTTGACGACGATGACCGGCTTGGACCGGGCGGCACGGCGTGCCGCCGACAGGAACTTCGGCGCATGCGTGACCGCCTCCATGTAGAGTAGGATCGCCCGGCTCTTGGCGTCACCGGCAAGGTAGTCGAGCATGTCGCCGAAATCGGCATCGGCCATGTCGCCCAGCGATACCACCTGCGAGAAGCCGATGCTGCGCCCGCACGCCCAGTCGATGATGGCCGTAATCAGCGCGCCCGACTGCGACAGAAACGCAAGGTCTCCGGTAAGGGGTGGACGATGCGAAAAGCTGGCGTTGAGGCCGATGCCAGGCACCATCAGGCCGAGGCAATTAGGGCCCTGGATACGCAGCATGTGCGGGCGGGCCGCCTCCAGCATCGCGCGCTTCAGGTCGTTGCGAATGCCGGCCGTTATGACGACCGCGGCCCGCGTGCCCTTGGCGCCCAGCTCGGCGATCAGCTCGGGGATTGTTGCCGGAGGCGTGGCAAGCACGGCCAGGTCAGGTGCGGCAGGCAGTGATGCCACCGAGGCATGGCAGGCATGTCCTTCGATGGCGGAGTACTTCGCATTGACCAGCCAGACCGGACCCGAGAATCCGCCCGCGAGCAGGTTGCGGGCGGTAATGAGGCCCACGCTGTCGGGCCTGGTGCTGGCCCCGATCAGGGCCACCGACTGTGGCCGCAGCAGGAAATCGAAGTTGCGGATCGTCATGGCGCCTCGCGATGATCCTCACGTGCCGCTTCTGGGTCGCTCGCCATGCAAACCAAGCGCGTTTCTGGCACGCCGCAAGGTCTGATCTGCGCCGGCGCTTGCTTCGACCGTCGCCCACGCGGGTGACAACGCGCCGGTATCCCAGGTCATCTGGCGCGCGACGAACTGCGGTGTGGCATCGGAAGCATCATCACGGCGTGCCGCTACGCGGGCGGCGAGTTTGTCACCGGCGGCCGTGAGCCACAGGCCGCAAAACGGCACGCTCAAGTCGGATGCCACGGCCTCGATGAGCAATCTCTCGTCCGGTTTGGCGTGCACGGCATCGACGACAACCGCCTGCCCGGCCAGGAGCGCCAGACGCGCCTTCCTGCACAGGCGGGCGTAGACGCTGCGCGACGCCTCGACCGAGTATGCCTCGGGCGGCAGCCGTACGGTCTCGGCGACACCGAACAGAGCCTTGCGCTCCAGATCGCTGCGCAGGTGAACCGCACCGGGCGCGGGGTCGAAGTCCGGCGCCAACGCGGCGGCCAGGGTGCTCTTGCCCGTCCCGGACAGACCGCCGATGGCAACGAGTTGCGGCGCACCCGGGTCCAAGTATTGCAGTGCCGCATGCAGGTAGGCGCGGGCCTGCTTGTTGCCTTCCTGCGCTGCTTGCCGATTTTCCTGCGCTGTCCGATCGAGGGTCACCATGGCGCGAATGCCCGCGCGCAGCCCAAGGAACAACGGCAGCGCCTGCAGGCCCATCAGGTCGAGATCGCTCTGCGCACGCCACAGGTAGCGATTGAGCACCACGTTGGCGGCTCGCCTTTGCCCATGCCGGCATAGGTCCATGAACAGGAAAGCGAGGTCATAGAGCGTATCGATGCTGGCAATGTTCTCGTCGAACTCGATGGCGTCGAACAAGGTAGGCCGGCCTTGCCAGATCACGATGTTGGCGAGATGCAAATCGCCGTGGCAGCGCCGCACGCAGCCCATCTTGGCACGCTGATGCAGGATGACTGAGCTGCGCCCGAGCTGTTCGTGCAAGCGGCGCGAGAACGCACCGGTGTCCTGACTAGCGAATGCGTCCGAGCGGGCAAGCGCGCCGCAGATCGAACTGACCAGCTCGGCCAGGCGCGCGGTTGCGCCCGCAGACACAATGCTCGGCGCGCCATGATGGCTGTCGTACACGGCATCGGCCACGGCCTTGGCGAGATCCACGTCGATCTCGCCCGCCGCCGCGATGCTGCTCAGCAAAGACGGCTGGTCAAACCGGCGCATGCGCACCGCCCATTCAACGACGTCGCCCTCGCCGCCGAACGCCAGCTTGCCGGCCATCGCGCGAGTGATCGGCACACAGCCCAGATACAGGTCGGGCGCAAACCGACGATTGACCTCCACCTCGCGTGCGCACGCCAACCGGCGCTTCTCCAGCGTCGAGAAATCCATGTAGGCGAACTGCACCGCGCGCTTGATCTTCCAGGCCTCCTCGCCGGCCAGGAACACCAGATTGCCGTGCGTCTCCAGCCGCTCGACGTGCGACACGCCCGTGTAGGATAGGGGATCGGTCAGGAATGCGATGACAGCCGCTTGGCCCTTGCTGTCGGCGACACGTGGCTCATGCTTCATGCACCACCTTCATGCACCACCTCCATGCACCAGGAGTTTGCCTAATTGCCGAACTCGTCGGCGGATTGGCGCCCCGGCCGGGATCAGACTTGACCTGAGCCGGCCTGACAATCCGCACCGCAAATGCTTACAGGAACGTTAGGCTGGTCGTCAGGTTCAACCTTGCCGACGCTCTATCCGACCAGCATCGCCCGCGCGAGCAAGATCATATCGACGATCAACAGGCCGGCGCACGTCGCCAGTGCCGCCCACGGTATCCACGCCGGCGCAATGTACGTGCCGGACGGCACCGGCTTCGCCCGTGCCTTGATGCGGATCAGCGCCAGATTAACCAGCGCAAACACAACGAGCGTGATGCGCGAGGTGATGTCGGCGAGATGGTGCAACGGCAACAGCACCGCAAAGAGGAGCACCAGCAGCGTCGTGACGGCCGTGGCATTGAGTGGCGTGCGCGTGGCGCCGTTTACCTCGGCAAAGAAAGCCGGCAACTCGCTTTGCCGGGCCAGCCCGTAGAGCACGCGCGATGCCATGATGATCTGCACGATGATGCCGTTCAGTGTCGCCACAATGGCGATCAGGCTCATGGTGCGCGCCGACGCGCCGGTCAGGCGCTCGAACACCAGTGCCAGCGGCGCCTTCGATTGCGCCAGTTCCTCATGCGGAACGGCAACCAGCGCGACCCACACCACCAGCACATAAAGCAACGTCGACAGCGCCAGCGTCAGGAAGATCGCGCGCGGCAAAGTGCGCTGCGGATCGCGCACCTCCTCGGCGACGTTGGCCAAGCTTTCGAATCCGATGAAGGCAAACACCGCCAGCATGGCCGTGCCCATCAGGCCGGCGACGACTGCTGCGTTGCCGAGCGGCGGCACGGCTTCGGGCAGGCGCGTGATGAGCTCGGGTCCTGATGCCATACCTGCCAGGATCAGAAGCAACAGGCCGCCGACCTCGATCAGCGTCATGACGCCGGCAAAAATCACTGACTCCTTGATGCCCCATCCGGCAATGGCGCCCATCGCCAACACCACCAGAGCGATCAGAAGCACCTCGGGCCACTGGATGAAGACTCCAATGTATCCTGCGCTGCCGACGCTGATGGCCGCCGCGGACACGACGGCAACCGCAACCACCAGCAGGCCAACCAGCAACGCCAGCTTGTTCGACTGGAAGGCGTCGCGGACGTAGGCCGCTTCGCCGGCCGCGACCGGCATGCGCCCGGCTAGCTCCGCAAAGGAAGCTGCCGTCAACGCCATCAGAACCGCCGCCAGCCCGAAGGCGACCGGCGCGTGCATGCCGGCCCGCGCCGCAGCCGCTCCAATCAGCACGTAGATGCCGGCACCGATGGTGACGCCGAGCCCGTAAAGCGTCGCCTGCAACAGCGATAGCGAGCGCTTCAGGGGCACGCTTGGCGCGGTTGCGAACGCGGATACCTCCACACGTTGCTCACTCACGGATGATCCATCCTCCGCGCCGCCCGAGTTCGCTCAGTGGGAGAATAGCGTCGGCAAGGTCATGTGGCGCGCGATATCTCGGGTGGCTCCGCCGAACACCAGCTCGCGCATGCGCGAGTGCCCGTAGGCGCCCATCACCAGCAGATCGGCACCGGCATCGGCGGCACGCGACAGAATCTCGTCGCCTACGCTGATGTCGGTCGCAATCGAGGTGCGCACCGTCGGCTTGATGCCATGCCGCGCCAGCGCTGCGGCAATGGTGGTGTCGGGCGCCAGCGCCTCGGGATCGTCGCGACGGCGGCCTTCCTTGATCTCGAGAATCTGCACGGTCTTGGCATGCACGAGCAGTGGCAACGCATCGAAGGCGGCGCGCGCGGATTCGCGGCTAGCCTTCCAGGCGACCACCACATTGCGGCCGATTTCCGGGTAACGGCCCGCATACGGCACGACCAGCACCGGGCGCCCGCTCTCGAGCGCCAGGCGCTCGGGGAAGTCCATCAGCGGCGACAGGTCCCAATCGGGATCAGTCTGCCCGGCCACGATCAGGTCGGCGGCGCGGCCGTGATCGAGCACGACCGCCGCCAGATCGACATGCGGTACCTTCAGCGACCGCCATTCCGAGACGAACGGCTGGTCGGCCGTCATGCGCCGGAAGATGGCCGCGATCTCTTCCGCTTCCTTGCGATCGAAGGCGACGGCCGCGCCCAGCGCGCGTGCGGCGTAGGGGACGGTGACCGGCGGCGCCGGCATGCTCGCATAAGCGTGCAGGCCTATCAGATGCGCCTCGTGCTGACGGGCTAGCGCAATGGTCGGCGCCAGCAGGGCCTCGGCGCGGCGCGTGTCATTCAAGTGCACGAGAATTGTCCTGTATGTCATGTGGCTGACTTCTCCTTTCGTGATTGCAGATCGACGC
>DASTOW010000111.1:0-7464 GCA_035762425.1 Hyphomicrobiaceae bacterium
CTGGCAGGTGCTGATGCACAGTCTGGTGGCGCACCTCGCCGAGGCATCGCCCGAGATCGCACTTGCGCTGCGATCCGATCCCAGCGCGCTGCTCAACATTGCCGATCGTAAGCTGCAATTCGTGATGCTCCCGCCGGGCAGCTACCTGCTCAAGGGCCAATACCGGGGCCAGCTGGTGGGGCGGCGTGGCCTGGAGTGGCGCATCAGCTGTGCCGGCGCCGAAAGCCCGCTCGCCAGGACGCCGATGGTCACCGGCACGGTGCCGGCCTGGACCGAGTTCTCCGTCGCCTTTGCGGTGCCGGATGCAGATTGCAAGGCGCAGCAGGTGCGGCTCGCCCTCGATGCGCGCTCGGCCTCCGAGCAGCTCATCACCGGCTCGATCTGGTACGACCAACTGCAGATCGTGCGCGCGCCCTAGGACCAAACATCCAGGCTCGCCCTGTCACGGCACCGGCCAGTATGTCACGGCCCCGGCCGGTATGTCACGGCACCGGCCGGTAGAACCTTTTGGCGTTGGCATAGAAGAAGCGGTCGCGCTCGTCCTCGCTGAAACGCGCCATAACGGTCTCGAACGCCTGCATCATGGGCGCGTACTCGGTGACGCAGTTGTCGGGCGGGAAGTTGCTGGCGAACATGCAGCGGTCGATCCCGAACATGTCGATCGTCTCCAGGATCACCGCGCCCTGCGTCGCCACGGTCCAGGGCATGCCGGGCAGGCTGATGCCCGAGATCTTGACGGCGACGTTCGCATGCGCCGCCAGCGCCTTCATGCCATCGCGCCAGATGGCCAAGCCCTCGGGGCTGCGGTCGCGCGGCAGGCCGGCGTGGTTGACGATGAACTGCAAGCTGGGACACAGGCCCGCAAGCTCGGCACCCTCCTTCAGATGATAGTACGGCACACGGAAATCGTAGATCAGCCCGAGCCGCTCCAGCAGCTTCAAGCCGCGGCGCCACTGCGGATCGCTCATCGTCGCGGGCCCGACCGGATTGGCCTCGCGGGCGGTCTTGCCGGTCCGCGGCTTCGACCGGACGCCGCGAAACAGCGCATACCGCATGTGCTGGCGCAAACGCTCCTCCACCTGCGGATCGGCGAGCCACACGTGGCCGATGATGGCGTTCGGCAGGCGAAAGCGCTCGTGCATTTCCGACAGCCATTCGGTTTCCCGCACTTGCTCCTCGTCGGCGCGCTCGGCCTCGACGTGCACCGTCATCTCGACGTTCCAGCCCTGCATCTGGCGGCGCATGTCCTGCGGCAGGTAGTTCTTGCGGATGCGCGCGTAGTCGCCGAACAGGAAGTCCGGCACGATCGCATCGGTCAGCCAGGGGTAGTGAATGCGACCGAGATCCCAGAGATGGTGGTGGGCATCGATGATGCGGGGTGGACGCATGCGTTGCTCCGTGGGGCTCACGCCTTGCCTGCGAAGAAGCGGGCGTCCTGGCGCTTGCGCTCGGCGAGCAGCAGCGAGCCGGCCTCGATCGCAAGGTCGGCGAGCACGATCGGCGCACCTACAGCAAGCGGCCGCACCAGCTTGCGGTTGGCGGCGAGGTAGAAGGGTACGGGTGTGCTGTCGCCCAGCGGCACGCCGGGCTGCAGCTCGCCTTCGACGCCGTCGATGGTGTGGTAGTGCCCGCCCATCGTCAGCACCGTTCCGGCAGGCAGCGCCTTGGTGGCACGCGCGATTAGGTCGAGATGCGGCCTTGGCACCTTGGCCCCCGTCGAGCGGCCATTGAGTGCGGCGTCGAGTACGCTGGTGGCGGCCTCCACGCCCAGCCAGTGGCGCGGCAGGTAGGCCATGGCGGTGGACCCGTCGCGGCTGATGACGTGGCCCTTGCCGGCCAGCAGGTCCCAGCTCGAACGGTCGCCAACGCAGGACACCAGCACGAACACGCCGCCGGCAAAGCTCGGCTCGTTCGGCGCGCGCAAGGCGTTGAAGACATCGATCTTGCGCACACCGCTCAGCAGGCCGCCGTTGCGTTGCAGTGCGAATACGTCGGCGATCTCGACCGAGCGGGCGATCGGAGCGTGCAGAAGCGGTCGGTCCGCGCCCAGACCGCACGAATTGGCGACGATGGCCAACTCGCAGCGGTCGGCCACCACGCGCTGCGGCAACGCTGCCGCAGCCTTTGCCCGCGCGGCCACCACCTCCGCCACGTTGCTTGCGCCGAGCTGCCAAAGCGAGCGGAACTGCGGGGCTTCGATCACGACGCCGTTGTGCTCGAGCTTGCCGCTCGCGGCATCGAACACGTAATCGCATTCGCTGGACTTGCCGGCGGCGATGATGTCGAAACCCAGCACCTCGGCCCAGCTGACCAGTCCGATCAGCAGGCTCGGCTGGTCGCCATCGACGGGCGTCACGATGAGCCCCTTCTCGGCCGCTCGCGCGGCAAGGCCCGGCCCCACCACGACGTCGGCCTCCTTACTCACCATCACCACATGACGGCCGGATTCGATGGCGAGCACGGCGTGACGGACAGCAGCCTCGGGATGACCGGTCGCCTCCACCACCACCTCGATCGGCAGGTCGAGCACGACGGCGAGGTCGCTGGCAGCAATGTGGTCACCCGCCTGCCACGCCGTCCGCGCCTCCGCGGCGGTTGTGCAGATGCGCACCCGGCGCGCCTCGACGCCGACGTCGCGCAGGACGCGGGCCGCCGTCTCCGCCTCCACATCGAGCGCGACACGCGCGCTCATGCGCGGCACGTGCCGGGCCTGGGCAAGATAGCTGCGCCCGAAGCTGCCCGTACCGATCACGCAGGTCTCGACCTTGCGATCGCCGGCCGGAAAATACTGGTGCAGGTCCATGCCAATTCCCTCGTGTCACTTGCCCCAGCGTAGGGCGAGCGGCTGCAGCTCGCGGGCAAGCTCGAGCAAGCCCGCCCGCGTCGGCGCATCGAGCGGCTGCAGCGGATGGCGCACCGCATCGCTCTTGATGACGCCGCCCTCGGCCATCACCGTCTTGGTGGCACGCAGGCCGCACTGCCGGTTCTCATAATTGATGAGCGGCAGCACCCGGCTATACAGGGCAGCAGCCTCCTGGCGCCGGCCGGCGGCATAGTGCGCCACGATCGGCTTGATCAGGTCCGGCATGAGAGCGCTCGGCATCGTGCCGGTGGCGCCGGCGTCGAGATCAGCCATCAGCGTGATGGATTCCTCACCGTCGAACGGACCGGCGATGGCGTTGCCGCCCGCCGCAATCAGCGCCCGCAGCTTGGCGGCCGTGCCCGCCACCTCGATCTTGAAGTAGCTGGCGAGCGGCACTTCGCGCGCGAGTTTGGCGAGGAATGGCACGCTGAGGTTCACGCCGCTAAGTGGCGCATCCTGGATCATGAGAGGAACGCGTGCCGCGTCGGCGACCTGGGCGAAGTGCTGGATCATGCCGGCCTCGTCGGCCTTGAGCAGGGCGCCATGATAGGGCGGCATCAGCATGAGCATGGCGGCGCCGGCCTCGGCCGCGCGCCGTCCGCGGTCTGCAGCGATGCGCGTCGAGAAATGGCTGCAGGTGACGATGACCGGCACCCGGCTCGCAACGTGCCGCAGCGCCAGGTCCTGCAAGACATTGCGTTCCTCGTCGGTGAGCAGGAACTGCTCGGAGTAGTTGGCGAGGATGCAGATGCCATCGACGCCCTGGTCGATCATGCAGTCGAGCACGCGGCGCATGCCCTCGAGGTCGAGATCGCCGTTTTCCTTGAACGGGGTCGGCGCAATCGGCAACACGCCGCGATAGGACTTGGTCATCGTTCCTCTCTCATTCGCGAACCGGCATCTCGGCCGGTGTCGTGGCAACGCGGCGCCTGAATAGTGAAGCAATGAGCGGCCACAGCAGCAACAGGATGGCGAGCGTCATCAGGCTTCCGCACAGCCAGTTCGACCAGAAAGCGCCGAGCGATCCAGCGTGCATGATCATGGACTGGCGGAATGCGTCCTCGGCCTTGTCGCCGATCACCATGGCCAGTACCAGCGGTGCGATCGGGTAATCGCATTTCTTGAAGAGGTAGCCGATCACGCCAAACGCCAGCACCAGCCACAGATCGAACGGCGAGCTCGATACCGTCCAGGCGCCAACAAAGCACACCATCACGATCAACGGCGCGATGATGGCGAAGGGAATGCGCAGGATGGCGGCAAACAGCGGCACGGTGAACAGCACCAGCAAGACCGCCACCACGTTGGCCACGTACATGGAGGCGATCAGCCCCCACACGAAGCTCTTCTGCTCGACAAACAGCATCGGGCCGGGGTGCAGCCCCCAGATCATCAGGCCGCCCATCATGACGGCCGCCGTGGCCGAACCGGGAATGCCAAGCGCCAGCATCGGCAACATGGCGCTGGTGCCAGCGGAATGGTCGGCCGCCTCGGGCGCGATGACGCCTTCCGGCTCGCCCTTGCCGAACCGATCCGAGCGCGGCGAGAAGCGCCTGGCGAGGCCGTAGCTCATGAACGATGCAGCCGTCGGACCGCCCGGCGTGATGCCCATCCAGCAGCCGACCAGGCTGGAGCGGATCAGCGCCACCCAGTAGGCGGGGAGCGCCGCAATGGTCTTGAGTACGTCGCGTGGCGAGACACGCGCGTGCACGCCACGGAACTCGAGCCGCTCCTCCATGGTCGCGATCAGCTCGCCGATGCCGAACAGGCCGATCACCGCGACCAGGAAGCTGACGCCCTTGACCAGGTCGGGCAGTCCGTACGTCAGGCGCAGCGACCCCGAGATGGTATCCATGCCGACGGCGGCGAGCGAGAAGCCCATGCCCGCCGATACCAGGGTCTTGAACGGCGAGGCGCCACCGAGACCGACGAAGCAGGCGAAGGCGAGAAAGTAGACCGCGAAATATTCCGGAGACGAGAACTTATGCGCGAATTTGGCGGCTGGCACCGCCAGCAGCGTGATGACGACAACGCCGAACAGCGCACCAAACGCGGCCGACAGAAAGGCATACGACAGCGCCTCGGTGGCGCGGCCCTGCTTGGCCATCGGATGGCCGTCGAAGGTGGTGGCAACCGAGGATGGCTCACCTGGAATGTTGAACAGGATCGACGTGGTCGAGCCACCGAACAACGCTCCCCAGTACATGCTGGCGAGCAAAATGATGGCCGACACCGGGTCCATCGAGAAGGTGAGCGGGATCAATAGCGTGACACCGTTGGGTGCTCCCAGGCCCGGCAGCACGCCGACCAGGATGCCAAACAGGACGCCGGCCACCATCAGCGCCAGGTGATAGCCCGTCAGGGCCACCTGGAAGCCGTGCAGGAGATCGGCAATGTTGTGCAAGTTCGCGCCTCAGCCGGTACGGGTTCGCATCAATGCATGCCGAGCCACGCCTCGAGAGGCCCCTTCATCAGGGCTACCTTGAGCCAGTGCTCGAACATCACGAAGAAGAAGGCGGCCGTGCCGAAGCTGACCGCGGCGGTGGCCGGCAGGCGATAGTTGCCCTGCCACAGCATGACTGTGAACAGGTAGGCGATCATGCCGACGTAGAGGCCGAGCTTGAGGGCGACGGTCAGGACGAGGAAGCCCAGCATCGGCAGCAGGAACAGGCCGATGCGGCGCGCCTGGTCCAGCGTGATCGCGGCTTGCGCCGTCTGATCGCGGGCGAAGATGGCCTCTATCAGTGCACCAGCCGCACCGGCAATCACCACCAGACCCATCCAGAACGGAAAGTAGCCGGGCTCGGGGCCGCGTTCGTCCCAGCCGACGTCGTATTCGAGGGCGCCGAGGACAATGGCAGCGCCGAACCCGAGCGCCAGCAGCGCCGTGATGATCGCAAGTCCGCGACGGCTCACGAGCACACGGCCGCCGGATGTCTGTTGCTGCTGCAATGCCCCGATCCCTAGACTTTTCGCGCCCCGGCAGGAGGCGGCCGACGACAATGCCGCCGTCAGCACGCCGTCCTTCGGTGCTACTGGACGAGCCAGCCCTGCTCCTTGAACACGCCCTGGAAACGGGCGTAGTCGTCGTCGATGAACTTGGTCAGGTCGGCGCCGACCAGCACGCGTCCGGTCTGCGCGGTGCGGGCAACGTAGTCCTTCCACTCCGCCGTTTCGGCGACCTTCTTCATCAGGCCCTGATAGAAGGCGACGGCCTCGGGCGGCACCTTGCCGGGCAGCGAGGCAATGCGCGGCTGCTGGAACTGTTCGATGCCAATGCCCTGCGACTTGCAGGTGGGAATGTCCGCCCAGGCCTGCGTCTCGGTCACCTTCGGGCCGGCGGCCAACGGCTCCTTGTTGAACACGCAGAGCGGACGCACGGTGCCGGCCTTCCAGCTACCGATCGACTCGGCCGGGTTGTTGACATGGCTGTCGAGATGGCCGCCCGACAACTGGACGTCGGCCTCGCCGCCCGACTTGAAGGGCACATAGATGATCTTGGTGCCAATCGACTTATCGAGCAGCTTGGTGATCAGCTCGTCCGAATCCTTCGACTGCGCGCCCGCCATCTTCCACTGACCGCCCTTGGCCTTGACGGCCTCCACGAACGCCTTGGTGTCCTTGATGGGGCTGTCGCCCTTCACCCAGATCATGAACTCGTCGAACACCATGGCCGCGATGGGCGTGAGGTCGCGGTGGGTGAACGCCACCTTGGCCGCGAGCGGCAGCACGTACATGTTGTGCGTGCCGAACACGACCTTGTGCGTATCTCCTTCGGCAACCTTGCCATAGACGTAGCCCTCGGCTCCGGATCCGCCGCCCTTGATGGTGACGATGATCGGCTGGCTCATCAGGTTGTTCTTCTGAATGGCGGCCTGCACGGCCCGCGCGAACAGGTCAGTCCCACCTCCGGCTCCGGCCGTCACCACGAATTCGACCGGCTTTGAAGGCTGCCAGTCGGCAAGGGCAGCCGATGCGGGCAGCAGTGCAGCAGCAAACGCGAGATGCGCGAGCCTTCCCATATTTCTCTCCCTGTGACGCGCCGTGTTGGCCGGCACTTTGTGTCGCGGTTGCCCGTCCCGATCAGCGCGGAACGGACTTGCAAGGCTCCATTCTTGCACACCCACCTTAGTCCGCGCGAGCGGCGTGGACAATTATCGCGCCGGCCGGGGACATGATGGGCGGGCCAAGGTTGACAACGCTGCGTGCCTGGGCTCGGCTGCAGCTGGTTCAGCCACGACATTGGTCACGATGCAAGCGGGCGTGCGGGTTGCGGTAGATATCGGGGGCACGTTCACGGACATCGTCGTCATGTCGGGCGACGGCGTGCTGCACGAGAGCAAGGTTTCCACGACGCCGGACGACCCGAGCCGCGCGGTGGTGGCCGGCCTCAACGCGCTGCTGCGGGAGCTGGCAATCCCGTCCAGCCGGGTCGAGGAGGTGCTGCACGGCACCACGGTCGGCTCCAACACCATCCTGCAGCGGTCGGGCGCCAAAACCGGGCTCATCACCACGCGCGGCTTTCGCGACGTGCTGGAGATCGGGCGCATCCGCATGCCCGACATGTTCGACCTGACCTGGGACAAGCCCAAGCCGCTGGT
>DASTOW010000112.1:0-3107 GCA_035762425.1 Hyphomicrobiaceae bacterium
CCGGCGCCGGCCACCAGCAGGGTGGTGGTGCGCCAGTCTGTGGCTTCCATGACGAGGCGCAGCGGTGCCTGGCCGAACACGCCGCCGGCCATGCCGGCTGCCATGGCAAGGCCCGACAGCAGCGCGAAGCGATCCGGCGGGAACCACTGGCCGGCAATCGCCATGGCGCCGACCAGGCTGAAAGCGGCAGATGCGCCGATCAAGACGCGGCCGGCGATTGCGGCAGACAGCGTCTCGGCGGTCGCGAACAGCACGCAGCCGCCTGCGCACACGCAGGCGGCGACCGTCATCAGGCGGCGCGGCCCGAAGCGGTCGAGCAGGATGCCGACCGGGATCTGCATGCCGGCATAGCCGTAGAAATACGCGGCGGACAGGTGCCCGAGCACGGCGGCGCCGACGCTGAAGTCGCGCATCAGCTCCTCGACCATCACGCTTGGAGCAACACGCAGGATCCAGGCGTAGAAGAAGAACGTCGCCCCCGCCAACCAGCCGAACAAGGGCAGCAGGCGCATTTGGTCTGGCGCCGATGGCGCGCGCATACGGATTACCCTGAGAATGATCAAGAATTGGGCAACAAAGCGGTGTCTTACCGGGCCCCGGCTGTCAACCGATGGGAGCGGCGAGCAGCCATGCGCCGGCCAGCCGTGCGATCAGGAGTCGGAGGACAATCGCTCGCAAACGGCCATGGCTGCGGCGGCGTCGCGCTGGGCTTCGTGCGAGTTTGGGTCGCACATGTGCTCGCGCACGGCGGGGACGGCTTCGGGCTCAAGCTGCTCGAGCGCAGTGGCGTAGAGATCGGCCAGCACAGCGATCTGGGTCGTCGTGAAGCGATAGGAGAAGCGGCGCAGAGCGGTGGCGATGTTTTGCTTGCAGGCGAGTCCTGCCGGGCTGGCGACCGTCGTATTCAGTGCGCATTTGACGACCACTCTGTTGCCGTCCACGAACAGGTTCTGGCGCGCGAACTCATCCACAGGCGTGCCCTGTAGAAGCGTAACGATTTCCATGACCAGGCGGGTTTTGCTCATCGCAAACCTGGCATAATCTGCCTGTAGACAAGGCAGTATATGTGCAGATTCTAGGCAATCGCAATTCGGGTGTTGCCGCCGGAAGATGCCAAGGTGTTCCGTTTGCCAGGCTGACCTGTAAGAGTGTCGCCAGATTCAATTGGGGGTAGACCTTATGCACGGTTTCATCCGTCTGCTCGTTGCCACCTTCGCTTTGCTGTTTGCCGCTCCCGTTCTCGCCCAGGACAGCAAGGGCTATCTCGGCGTCGATCTGCAGGACCTCAGCAAGGAGGAGGCCGACCGGCTCGGTTGGGAGACGCCGCGCGGCGCGCGGGTCACCAAGCCGCGTGAAGGCGGGCCAGGCGCTGCCAGCGGCATTCTCCCCGACGATATCATCGTCACGCTCGACGGCGTCGAGGTCGAGAACAAGGCCCGCTTCATGGCAAGCATCGCCGACAAAGGCGCCGGCGCGCAGGTGCGGCTCCGGGTGCTGCGCCAGGGTCGGGAGCGGACGGTGACCGTCACGCTCGCTCGCCGCCCCGCCGAGCAGGTGATCGACAGCAACGACGTGCCGCTCCTGCAGCTCGACAGCGGTGCGCATATGGCGTTGATCAAGGGCATCTCTTTCACGCCCGATGGCACGCAGCTGGTGTCGGCCTCGGACGACAAGACCATCCGCGTTTGGGACTGGAAAAGCGGCAAGACGGTCCGCATCATCCGCGGCAACATCGGCGCCAGCCACGAAGGCAAGTATTTCTCCATGGCGCTGTCGCCCGACGGCCGCCTGATCGCGGCCGGCGGCTGGCTGCACAGGGAGTGCGCGGGCCGCTGCGGCGAAATCCGCCTGTTCGACTTCTCGACCGGCAAGCTGGTGGGTCTGCTCAACAAGGGCCACGTCGGCGTGGTGAGCGGCATGGCCTTCTCGCGTGACGGCAAGCTCCTGATATCGGGCAGCGGCCTGCAGGACCTCACCGCCATCATCTGGGATGTCGACAACCGCCGCATGCTGCAGCAGCTGCGCGGTCACACCGACCAGATCTACGCGCTCGGCTTCTCGCCGGACAAGGAGCGTGCCTACTCGG
The DNA here is from genome assembly GCA_035762425.1 of Hyphomicrobiaceae bacterium. Classification (GTDB taxonomy): domain Bacteria; phylum Pseudomonadota; class Alphaproteobacteria; order Rhizobiales; family Hyphomicrobiaceae; genus AWTP1-13. The sequence goes on from DASTOW010000112.1 coordinate 2,087, forward strand.
GTGCCTACGACCGGACCGTCAAGATGTGGTCGGTGCGCGACGGCAAGGAAATCATGACGCTCACCGGCCACAAGGACAAGGTGCAGGCCCTGGCCGTGTCGCCCACCGACGGCACACTGGCGACGGGTAGTTGGGACGGCGAGACGCGGCTCTGGGACGGGAAAACGGGACGCTACATCCGCAGCGTCCAGAACCAAGGCGCGCTGGTCGGATCGCTGGGCTTCACGCCGGACGGCAAGCTGCTGGTTTCGGGCACGGGTGGCACAGCGATTGCCCACGTCTGGGAGGTCGCCACCGGCAAGACGGTTGCCACCTATACCAAGCATGACAACGTGGTGGTCGCGGCTGCGATCAGTCCTGATGGGCGTCTGGTTGCAACCGCCGGCGGCAATGCCTACCCGATCCACATCTGGGAGACGCGAACGGGCCAGGGTCGGCAGGTGCTCGAGGGCACCGGCAAGAACACCTGGTCGGTCGGCTTCTCGCGCGATGGCAGGACCATTACCTGGGGCGCGACACCGAGCTATGTGACGCACAATACGCGCGGGCCCCTGGAGATGCAGCTGCGCCTACCCGGCGCCAAGCAGTCGCTGGGCCAGCCCGAGCCCGTGGTCGATGCGCCGAGCTTTGTGCGCGCGTTCTCCACGTACGGCCCTTATGCGCTGGCGCATCGCAAGGGTGGCGACTTCGGCTACGACGCCATTCTCGACATCCAGAAGGACGGCAAGACCGTGGCGTCGATCCAGCGCGATCCGACCTCGGGCTACGGTCACTGGTCGTACTCCTTCACGCCCGACGGACAGACGATCATCTCGGGTGATGCGAACGGGACGATCCAGGCCTATGACCTGACGGGCAAGAAGGTCGGCGATTTCATCGGCCACCAGAGCGTGATCTGGGCGCTGGCGCCGTCCGCCGATGGCCGCTACCTGATCTCCGGCGCCGGCGACCAGACCGTGCGCCTGTGGAACCTGCAGACGCGCGAGCTGATCGCCACGCTGTTCCGCGGCGTCGACGGCGA
>DASTOW010000113.1:0-25537 GCA_035762425.1 Hyphomicrobiaceae bacterium
CGTCCGACCAGTGGTCGCGGATATCAGTCGGCTCGTCTGTGAGCTTGCCGTTCTTGAACACCCGGTAGCGCGGCACGTCGGTGCGGATGTCGATGTCGCCGAGATCGGGCAGCGAGGGGTCGCCCGGCGCGCCCATGCCGATGATCGGACAGGGTTTGGGATTGCGCTGGCAGAAGGCGGCGAACTCCATCGCCATGTCCTGGGGCAGGATACAAAGGTTGCCCTGCACGAAGTCGGGCGCGATGCCGGCGGTATGTCCGTCGTAGTCACCGTTGCGGATGATGCGGCGCGCCTCGCGCGGATCGCTGATCATCATGGTGCGCCTGGCGGCGGGGCGAGCCTTGAGCCGGGTCACGCTGGTCACTCCTCAGGTGAGGCGGGCGGCGGCACGCTATCATGCGGCCCCTCCTCGAGCCAGTCGGGCCGTTCGCCAACACAGCAGATCAAGTTGGCTCACCGTGCTCGATGAGCTTCAGCCTGCGCAAACTACGCTTGGGTCTGGCCTGGCAGAAGTGCACCAAGAGGCGACCAGACCCGAGGATACCCGGGCCTCCAAAGGGGAACGTTGGCGTCGTCGGTAGGCGTTCCCCACACCGTGTCGACGGGGGCATCGATCATGACAGGCGCGCCCGGCGCTTCGATAGGTCCGCCCGGTCCTGGCTCCCGCCATGCCCTGTCACCGCAAGGCAGGGGCAGCCCAACTACTTGGGACTGAGGTCCTTGACGATCTTCAGGGCCGAGCAGTTGGCTTGATAGATGTAGGAACCGGCCATGGTCGCGTGGTTGAACGAGGACGGTCTGGCCTTCAGCTCATCGCACTTCTCGGGATGCCCTTTGAACTGCTCGATGTACTTGCGCGACAAGGTCGATAGATGCCATCCGACTGGCAGGGGCATGAAGTTGTAATAGACGCCCATGTCAATAACGCTGTAGAGCCGGTCGGCCGTGACGTCGGCCTGCGCGGTGTAGCCCCGGCCCTGCCACGCAGCGAGCGCAGCCACGAACGGTGACACATACTCGCTGAGCGACTCGTTTCTCGGCGGATCGATCCAGAAGCGATCGAAGGGAATCCAGGCGGCCGAGATGACGATCAGCTTGATGTCCACCTTGGGCAAGGTGGCATCCTTGTTGGTGATGTAAGTCAAGAGGCGAGCGATCTTGGTCGCCGTGGCGACGCCGGAGTTGTCGACGTAGCCGCCGTCGACGAAGCTCATGCGCCGCTTGCTCGGACCCTCACCGGGCTTCAGCACTTCGCCCGGCTCGTTGAACGTGTACCAGCCCTGCGGCGAGATCCACGGGAACCGCGCGCTCAAGCCCACTGCGGTGCTGACGGTGAGATCGACCTGCTCCGCACCGTTGCTGAAAATGTCGAACGGGCGCGGAGGACCATCCTCAAGCGGCCAGTTGCTGAGATCCATCTGGCTCAGCACCATCTGCATGCCCGTCTCGACGTTGGACATGTTTACGGCGAGCGCCGGCGTCGCACCCTTGGCGCACGCCGCCGCATCGGCGCCGCACAGCTTGAAGAACGACCCTTCCAGGTAGTTGGTCTTCGGACCACCCCTGTACTTCCAGGTGTCCTCGAAAGCGAGCTCCAGCGTGTAGCCGCGATCGAGCTTCGGGAAGGCGTAGGGAATGAACCGCTGCAGGAAGTCCGGAAACAGCGTCGCCCACACCACCGGGGAAAGCAGATCCTTGGACAGGATGGTGTCAGCAGCCTTCTCGAATGGCCCGGCTTCAGGCAACGATGGCAGGCACGGCTGCGCCGGCTCGTTCTTGGCGTATTCCTGGGCGAGCCCTGAGAACACCGCCGCACCGAGGCTGCCGCCGGAGACTGAACTCGTCACGAACACGTGCTGGGCGAAGTTGCGGCAAAGATCCTGCATGCGCCCGAGCAGCTTGGCGGTCTGGTAGGCCGCATAGAGGCCGCCGCCCTCGGCAGCCACGATGTAGATGGGGTAGGGCTTGCCGGCGCTGCGATACGCGTCGAGGTCGGCGCGAGAGCCGAGCCAGGTGCGGAACGCCTCCTCCACGCTCGGGCGGGGGATGCCGTTGGCCACCACCTGATGGCGGAACTGATGGTTGTCGGTGCGGCCGGACGACTCGAAGGCAATCAGGAGCGCAACCAGCAGGGCGAGGATTGGAAAGCCGACGATCCGGGAGTAGCCCCAGAACAGCGCGAGCAGCACGGCGAAGTTGGCCACCCACAGGGCGAAGATGGGGATGGAGCCGAGCTGCTGGGGCAGCCATACCGGGTAATAGATAAGCAGCGCAATGGACGCCAGAATGAACAGCGGGAAGAGCAGCCAGTTGTTCAGCATCGCAACGCGGCGCGCACGGCGGCTGCCCATCGGGGCGAGGCTGCGCTCAAACATTGCGATCAGAATGAAGATCAGCACGGCAAAGGCGACACACACCAGCGCACCCTTGGTGAACTCGCCGACCATGTCGACCTGCTGCTTGAGGATGACCCGGAGGGTTTCGGGGATGTCCTCGGCATTGACGTCGTCCAGGCGGACGACCGCCGATCGGCTCACCCAGATGCCGAGTGCGGCTCCCAGCAGCGGCAGCGTGGCCAGCACGCGTGGTCCCCAGGCCAGCATCCAGCGCAATGTCCCGCCCGGTTCACCCGGATAGTCGTCCAGAAAATCCTCGGCGTGCTGGCGCGAGGTGATCCAAAGCACGATCGACAGGGCGACCAGCGACAGTACGCACAGCATCCAATGCCAGTTGAAGAAGTTGTCCGTGCGCTCCTGCGTGAGGATGCGATGGATCTCGCGTACCTGGTCCGGCACCGTCAGGGCGGCGACCGTGGCGGCGCCGATCAACAGCGGAACGCGCAGGGCGAACACGCCGGTCAGGATGCCGTTGAGCCAGCCCTTGCTGGGCCGTCGATCCGGCAGAATGTCGGCCGGCCTGTCGGCTTGGCGCACGTCGACCATGGTCACCCCCTAAACGCGTAAACCAAGGCAAGCGGCCGACAGCTCTTGCAGCCGGCGCTGCCAGACAAAATCGACCCCGCGCGACACCCTCACCTGATGATTGGCGACTGCAGCTGGCCCCGCTGCAAACTCCTGTTCCCGCAGCGCTGCTGGAAGGCGCGCATCTGGTTCTGGTAGCTCGACGCCTGCCCAGGATCCTTGCAGGCCGCCACACAGGCGCGCACGCAGTCGGCCTCGCATGCCGGCGGGCAGGATCTGCGCCCGCAGCATTGCTCCGAGCAAGCAGCGCGCTGTGCCTGGGAATCGCACGCGTTGGCCTGCGCGTGGACAGCTGACGGGGCGAGCCACGCCGCACCGATCAGCGTCGCCGCGGCGAGCACGGTGGCGCGAGTGGACATGCTTATTCCTCCGAACGATCCCGGCGCGGATGGACCCCCATCCCAAGCCCAATACTACCCGCCCCAACACGGGCGTGCGAGTCGATGCGGGTCATCCGGCACGGCATAAGGCGCTGCCGCTAGCGCAGCGGCAGGCGCACGCCCGGCAGCAGATTGTGCGGGTAGTAGTCCCAGAACACGTAGAATGCCACGAAGATGATGACGGTGATGATCGAGCCGACGAATGCGTTGCGCGTCAGAGAGTTGCCAATCAACGAACACACGAACACCAATGCGGCCAACAGGCCAATCGGCATCCAAAGAATATCTGCCCAATTGATCGGCATGACGACGCTCCTGCTGGTTGCTTGATCGCTTTATGCTGTACTCTATCAGATGAGGCGCAAACCAAGCGATGCCCGTCAAGCGGTTCTGCTCGCACGTGCACTTAGCGAGACACGAGCGGATTGTCGCTGGTCGTGAAACAGCGAGCCTATCCAAAAGCTTAGTCTGGCAATCATGGCGCACGGACCGCTTGTCGCTGCGTCTGGCGGATGCGCAATCTCATCTCACCGTTGCATTCGGGTTGCCACAGATGCGCCGAAATTCGCCACCGGCAGCTGTCATGCTGCGATCCGACAACCGCGACGAGGCGCCGATTTCATCAGCCCTATGAGCATCGGCCGGATGCGGCACTGGCTTGCAACTGTCACATGGCCTGCGTGATCGGCTATACCGGGGCCGCCCACACGCGCATCATCCAACTCGGCAAACCATGGACGCGCTGGTCTTCATCGCCGTGCTGGCTGCGGCCGCCTGCCACGCCGGCTGGAACACGCTGCTGAAATTCAGGCTGGAGCCGGTCACGGCGACAAGCCTGGTGGCAGCCGCGTCGGGTCTTGTCGCGGTGCCGGCCGTGTTCATTGCAGGTGTGCCGGCGCTGCCCTCGTGGCCCTACCTGCTCGCCTCGACGGCGATCCACGTGGCCTACTACCTGACGCTCGCCGAGGCCTATCGCGACGGCGATCTTGGCCAGATCTATCCGATCGCGCGCGGTACCGCGCCGCTGATGACGGCCGTTTTGGCCGGCGTCCTGCTGCACGAGGCGCTGGGTCTGTACGGCTGGGCCGGCATAACGATGCTGGCGATCGGCATCCTGCTACTGGCCTTCAAAGGCGGCCGAGCGCCGAGCGTGGATGCACGGTCGGTAGGGTTTGCGCTCGCCACCTCGCTCACCATCACCGTCTACACAATCGTGGACGGCCAGGGTGCGCGGTTGTCAGGCGCGCCCAGCGCCTACACGGCCTGGATGTTCCTGCTGAGCGGCGCGATCATGGCCGCGCACGGCGCGCTGCGCAACGGCGCAAGCCGACTAGGCCCCGTACTGCGCGCCAACTGGGCGCTGGCGCTCGCTGGAGCGGCACTCTCCTTTGCCGCCTATACGATCGCCATCTGGGCGATGACGGTGGCGCCGATCGCGCTCGTGGCTGCCTTGCGCGAATCCGGCGTGCTGTTCGCGGCGCTGTTTAGCACTTTGGTGCTGCGCGAGCCGCTGATGCCCGTGCGCATCGTCGCGGCTCTGTTCGTTCTGGCAGGCGCGGCGCTGCTGCGCCTCGCGTAGTATCCTGATCGCGGAATGCGTCGCCGCGCGCCACTGATGTTTCGCGATCTGAGGACACGAGCTCAATTAATCAAGTGCGATTGAGATCAAGACGCCGCCTCACAACCCCGCCGCCCACGCGGTAGCGGACGTCTCGACCATCGCACTGGCGTAAGCCTTATTCTTTGGGCGTGCCGTCCGCTCGGGCCGGCTCGATGGAGCCGGTCGAGATCGAGCTGGTATTGGCCGGCTGCACATCGCCCTTGTGCCGACCGGGCAGAAACGCGGTGCCGCGCCAGTCGACGCCGAACCAGTGGTCGCGCGGAAGCAGGCGAAGCTGCAGCGCGGTCCATACCGGCCGCTGCGCGACGGTGTGGACGAATGGCTTGATGGAGGGTGCAATCAAGAACGCGATCACGGCAGCGGTGGCCATCGCGCTGGTGTGACCAGGATGCTTTTCGTCGATGAACTTCAAGGCCGTGCCGAAGGATGCCTTGATGCGCGTGTCCATCACGTCGACCGAGTAGATCTCGTCGAGGATGAGGTGCGTCAGGAAGCCGACCATCATGAACAGCGCCGCAAACCACGACACGCTCTCGTCGCGGCCGAGCATCCAATAGAAGACGGCAGCGGTCAGGAAGCTGGAGAATGCAGCGGCTAACAGCGAATGCCAGATGCCGCGGTGGTAGCTAAAGCGATGAAACACGTTGCCGGCCACGAACCGCACCAGCACCAATGTGCCGAGCCAGAGAATGAGCATCTCGGCAATCGAGTATCGGCTCTCGACACTGAACAGCACGGCAAACGAGAAGAAGATGGCAAGCCCGGCGAACATGGCGCGGCTCGGCCGCGAGTCCTTGAGGTCGATGTCCGGCAGCACGGACCCGAGCACGCCAGCCAGCGTTATGGCCACGACATCCTTGGGCGTCACCAAGTCGGTCGCCAGCGTCGCGGTCGCGAGCGCCCCGCAAACCACGGTGCCGACGCCGATGTGGGTCGGGAAATTGGCCATTGCCAGGCTCCTTGAGCGTCGGCGCAAGCGCGCACGCGGCGACTTCGACGGCAGCGCCAGAGGTAGTCGCCTTTGCATCTGATTCGCAGCTCGGCCGGAAGCCTGCGGCAGCCGAAAGGTGTGGTTAGTCAGAAGCAGGCAAAGAGACTGGCGTTCCAGGGCCAGACATGCCATGTGGCGCGGTATCTCCTCCTCTCTGGGCCAGATGGCAGACACCGCGCAAATCTCCGCCAGGCTTCGCCTCGCCGCCCTCGCTTCAATCGTGGTGGCGGTGGCGGTGTTCGGCTTGAAGTTCCTGGCCTACTGGCGCACGGGAAGCGTCGCGCTTTATTCGGACGCGCTGGAGAGCATCGTCAATTTGGTGACGGCGGTAGCCGCGCTCTATGCGGTGCACGTCGCCAACCAGCCGGCCGACCGGCAGCATCAGTTCGGCCACCACAAGGCCGAATATTTCTCGGCCGTGCTGGAGGGCGTGCTGATCGTGATGGCCGCGCTGCTTATCTTCCACAAGGCCTATGACGCGCTGTTGGTGCCCCGCACGATCGACCAGCCGGTGGAGGGCATCCTCATCAACGGCATGGCCACGGCCATCAATGCGGGATGGTCGTACTTCCTGATCACCTGGGGAAGGCGCCAGCGCTCTCCCGCGCTGGTTGCAGACGGCTGGCATTTGTTCACCGACGTTGCCACATCGATCGGCGTATTGATGGGATTGGCGCTGGTCGCGTTGACCGGCTGGCAAATTCTCGACCCTGCGCTGGCTGCGCTGGTGGCCGCCAACATCCTTTGGGCGGGCTGGAAGCTGGTCAAGGAATCGGTGAGCGGCTTGATGGATGAGGCCGTCACGGCGGAGGTCGCCCGCCAAATCCGTCAGGTAATCTCGGCCAGCGGCGAAGGGGCGATCCAGGCGCACGACGTCAAGACGCGCACGGCCGGGCGCGTCACGTTCATCGAGTTCCACCTCGTGGTACCGGGCAAGATGACGGTGGCGGCCTCGCACGACATCTGCGATCGCATCGAGACGGCGCTGAAGGAAACCGTGCTCGGGGCGCAGGTGCAGATCCACGTCGAGCCCGAGGCGGAGGCCAAGCACGCCGGCATCGTGCCGATCGCGTAGCGCGTTTGCGTATTTGATCAAAGCAGCCGCTGCCTCCCCGTTGAGGGGGAGGCCAATGCGCCCGCGGTTCTGGCATCGGCCATGGCCGTGCGTGGTGCGCGTTCGATGGCCGGCCAAGCCGCTGGCGACACTGGAGGGTGTCCGCGACATACACTTGCAACGCGCCTCACCAGGGCCGCCATCGGCCTTGGCTCGCCTCGCACGTGCGCTCACGGTCGGTACCGGCGAGCCGAGGCCGTGGCGTTCCACCTGCGCCCCTCATGGGGAGGTTGAGGTGTCCAGTTTGAGCAGGGTCTGCCGGTCGATCTTGCCAGAGCCCGTTTTCGGCAGCTCGTCGAGGTAGGCGACGATGCGCGGGTACTTGTATGGCAGCAGCCGCCCCTTGACGTAGTCCTGCAGCTCCCTGGTGGTATGCGCGCCAGGGCTCGTTCCGGCATTCAACACGACGAATGCCTTGAGCACGGTCAGCCGGTCGGCGCCTTCCATGGCCGCGACCGCGCATTCGCGCACCAGCGGATGATCGGCGAGGGCGAGTTCCACCTCGAGCGGGTACACCCATTGGCCGCTGACCTTGACCAGGTCGTCGGCGCGGCCGCGGAAAAAGTGGAAGCCGTCGGCGTCGCGCACGAAGCGGTCGCCGGTGTAGATCCAGCCGGCCTCGCGCATGGTCTCGGCCGTCTTGTCGGGACGGTTCCAGTAAAGGGGTGCGTTGGAATGGCCGCGCACCCACAGGATGCCTTCCTCGCCGTCTGCCACCGCTTGGCCCTGGCTGTCCTCCAGGCGGATCTGGTAGCCCGGCACGCGCTTGCCGGCTGCGCCCAGCTTCTTGGCCTGCGGCGTGTTCGACAGGTAGATGTGCAGCACCTCGCTGGAGCCCAGTCCTTCCATGATCTCGAGGCCGGACATGGCCTTCCAGCTGTTGAACACATCGGCCGCGAGCACCTCGGCGGCCGACACGGAAAGACGCAGGCTTGACAGGTCGGCGCCGGCAGCTTCCGGCGACTTGGTGAGCGCAGTGTAGAGCGTCGGCAAGCCGAAGAACACCGTTGGCCGATAGCGGGCGACGCAGTCGAAGATGGCGGCGGGCTTGGGCTGACCCGGCAGCAGGACGCTCGACGCACCGACACAGAAGGGGAACGTGATCGAGTTGCCAAATCCGTAGGCGAAGAAGATCTTCGGCACCGAGAAGCAGATGTCGTCGGGTGTCAGGCGGAGCAGGTGGCGCGCGTATGACTGGTGCGTAAAGAGCATGTCGTGCTGCAGATGCACGATGCCCTTGGGGCGACCGGTCGAGCCCGACGAGTACATCCAGAACGCCATGTCGTCGCGATGCGTATCGGCGGGTGGCAGTCGGCCGGCAGGGCGCGCCAGCCACTCTTCGGCCGACAGCGTTGCGACTGGGCCGGACGCCACGGCAGCGCCGTTCACGACCACCACGGCTTTGAGATCCGTTGCGCGACACGCTTCGCCATTGAAGCGGTAGGCAAACGCCGCATCGCAGATGGCGACCTTCGCCCCGGAGTCGGACAGATAGAATTGCAGAAGGTCGGGCGGGGTGAGCGTGTTAATCAGCAGCGGCACGAGGCCTGCGCGGATGGCACCGAATATTGCGGCTGGATAGGCGGGCGTATCGTCGAGGAACAGAAGAACGCGAGCCCCGCGCTGCAGCCCGAGCGACAGCAGACCCGCGCCGAACGCCACAGCGTCGGCGGCCAGTTCGCCATAGGTGCGTGCGCCCGCGGGGCCGATCACTGCCGGCCGATGGCTGCAGGCGATCAGATTGTCGAACAGGATGGCGCTGGCATTGTAGCGATCGGGAACGGCAAAGCCGATCTCGGTGTTGCAGGGCGCATCGCGCGGCACGCCGTCGAGGATCTGGCGCGGACCGTCCTGCATGCGGCGTCTCCTCCCGTTCGCTCGTCAGCTACCGCCGTTGCGTCGGCGGTTCTCGTAAAGGCACATGAAGCGCGGGGCCATCGCCCGCAGGCGCTCGTCGTCGATGCGGCCCGAGCGGCAGATATAGCTCATGGCGAGATCGAACGGCTCGAGCTGCATGTGCTCGGGAAAGCTTTCGTACCAGAGCGCCGAGGTCTGCGATGCACCTACCAGCTTTCGCACGATCGGCCGACGGGTCGCTTCATAGCGCGCCAGCGCCGCAGGCAGGTCGCCAGGCGCGTCCTCCAGGGCCTTAGCAAGCGCGAGCGCGTCCTCAAGCGCCAGCCGCGTGCCCGACCCGATCGAGTAGTGAGCGGTGTGCAAGGCATCGCCCAGCAGCACCATGTTGCGAAACGACCAGCGCTCGTTCCAGATCCACGGGAAGCTGCGCCAGTTCGACCGGTTGGAGATGAGCGGATGGCCCTGCAGGGTATCGGCGAACACCTGCTGGCACAGCGCCCGCGTATCCTCTTCGGTCCTGGTGTCGAAGCCGGCGCGCGTCCATGTGGCCGGGTCGCACTCGACAATGAAGGTGCTCATGGCCGGCCCATAGCGATAGTGATGCGCGTTGAAGGTGCCGAGGTCGCACGCCACGAAGGTCTGTGTCAGCGTCTCGAAGGGCCTGGTCGTGCCGTACCAGATGAATTTGCCGGCCAGATGCGAGAGGGTCGACCCGAAGTCCGCCTCGAAGGTCCGGCGCACGAGCGAGTTCACCCCGTCGGCAGCCACGATCAGGTCGTAGCCGTCGAGTTCATCGACCGAGCGCACGACCCTGTCGAAGGCGCAGGTCACACCTGCCGCGCGCGTCCGCTGCTGCAGGAGTTGCAGCAGCTCCAAGCGGCCGATGGCCGAGAAGCCGACGCCGTCGATCGGGATCGCCTGGCCGCGATGCACGATTGTAATGTCGCGCCAGGCCTGCATACGGGGCGAGATCAGATCGACGGTCTCTGGGTCGTCCTCGCGCAGGAACTCGAGCGCCCGGTCGGAGAAGACGACACCAAAGCCCCAGGTGGCGCCGGCTGGGTTCTGCTCGAACAGATGCACCTCGTCGCGCGGATGCCTACTCTTCCTCAGGTAGGAAAAGTAGAGCCCCGCCGGGCCACCGCCGATCACTGCCAGGCGCAAGACCGTTCCCCTGTGCACAGCGGGCGACTGCCCGCCCATCGTTGTGCAGATAAGGAGCGATGCGGACCTGGAGTCAATCCGCGCCGTCGCGTTGCCTGCCCAGGGTTCCCCCCGCAAGACCGAAGCGGTTGCAGCTTAGTGGATTTTTCGCAAGCGGATCGGGGCAATCGAGGCCCGGGTGTCCCCCGCAGGATCCGGGTCGCCGCCGAACTCGTCGCCTGGCTTTACCCTGACGATGCTCAGTGCGGCCTCACGCGTTGCCGCGAACGCCGGCGTCCGCCACGGCCGACGCAACGCCGCTTCTTTGATGGGCGGGGTCAACGGCGAGACTGTGGAGCACGCCGGCTATCGTCGGCACGCATTCGCACCCCCACCGACCCCAGGATTGCCATCGACCGCCGCCAGGCACTTTGCTTGATCCACCAGCCGTGCGCATAGAGCACCTTGAACACATAGTCCGGCTTCCACCCCGTAGGGACAGTGCGAGGATCTGGTGTTTCTCGGCCGGTGCGAACGGCCTGATGCAATGGGTCATGTGTGGGTGGGTAGCTTGGCCCTCGTCTCGAATTGAGAACGCGCGCTACTCCGCCTGCTCCTCGCTGGCGATGTCGGCGAGATACTGGCCGTAGGCGGAGGAGCCGAGCCCGCGCGCCAGGCAGGCCAGCTGCTTGCGGTCGATGAAGCCCTTCCGGTAGGCAACTTCCTCGGGGCAGGCGATCTTGGTGCCCTGCCGCTTCTCCAGCGCGCGCACGAAGTCGGAGGCCTCGGAGAGACTGTCTGGTGTGCCGGTGTCGAGCCAAGCGTAACCGCGCCCCAGCTTCTCCACCTGCAGTTCGCCCATTTCCAGATAGACCCGATTGAGATCCGTGATCTCCAGCTCGCCGCGCGGCGACGGCTTGAGGCTGCGGGCAATGTCGGGAGCGCGATGGTCGTAGAAATATAGGCCGGTGACGGCCCAGCGCGATTTGGGTGTCTCCGGCTTCTCCTCGATCGACATGGCCCGGCCTTGGGCATCGAACTGCACCACGCCGTAGCGCTCGGGGTCCCTGACGAGGTAGGCGAACAGCGTGGCACCCGAGCGCCGCGTCGACGCGTTGGACAGCACCTCGGTCAGTCCGTGGCCGAAAAAGATGTTGTCGCCCAGGACCAGAGCCGAAGGTCCCTGGCCGACATGCCCGGCGCCGATGATGTAGGCCTGCGCGAGACCCTCCGGCTTGGGCTGGACGGCATAGGTGAGGTCGAGGCCCCAGCGTTCGCCGGTGCCTAGCAGCACGCGAAACCTATCGAGGTCCTCGGGCGTGGAGATGATCAGTGTCTGACGGATGCCGGCCAGCATCAAGGTGGTCAGCGCATAGTAGATCATCGGCTTGTCGTAGATCGGCAATAACTGCTTGGAGACGACCTGTGTCATCGGATGCAGCCGCGTGCCCTTGCCCCCTGCGAGGATGATGCCTTTCATCGAGGTTCCTGCTCCCGTACGCCTTGTCCCGTTGCATACTGCATACTGCAACTGCTGCGCGAAGAGCTACCTTGAGCTTGGGAGCATCGCGGCGCCGTTTGCCTCACCGGCGCAGCCGCAACGCAAATGCCGCCAAACTGCGGCCGGCGCGCAACTGTGCACTGCACCCTGCGGGCAATTGCCTTCCGGGCTCCTGGTGGCGTCCCATCGCTGCCATGATTCGTACGCAGCCTCCCGCCCCATGGCGCGGCGCGTCCTTAACAATGTGCTTAGAGCGGGAGCGCGGCAGGAATGTTCGGATGGCGAAAGAAGCCCGAGGATTTCGAGTGGCACCGGTACGTCCGCACCACCATCAAGGTGCGACGTGAGAACCGCCGCCGGCGCATCGAGGATGCCAAGCACGCCGCCGCCGAACAGGTGCATGCGGCCGGCGCAGCCCTGGCGGCCGGGTCGAAGGCTGCGGGTGCAGCAGCGCTGGATGGTGCACGCGTGGGCCTTGGTGTGGCAGGAATGGCTGCGCAAAGCGCCGGCAACTCGCTGATGGCCGCAGGCGTGGCGCTGCTGCAGAGGCTATGGGCCGCGATGCAGGTGCTCATTGCAAAGCTCGGCGTCGCGTTACGCCCGCTCACAGCGGTGCTCGAGCGCCCGAACGTCGGTGGGCCGCTGGCGCTGGTGGGGGCCATCGCGCTGGGATCCGGGATCGGCCGCGTGCGCAGCATGGGCGTGGACGGGGAGACATTGGTCGCGCTCGGCATCGGGCTCGTTCTGTTCGTGGCTGCCTGGCCGATGCTGTCGCATATGACCGGGTTCAATGTGCCGCGCTTTCCCGCCCTCGGCGGAATAGTCCCGCGCCTGGCCGTCGCCTCGCTCGCCGTGGTCGTGGTGGCAGGCGTGGCCTGGTTCGTTGGCCAAGGCGCAAGCGAGCGGGCCAGCCTCGGCTGGCTGCCGTCGTTCAGCGGCGCCAAGCCCATTGAAGGACGCGCGCAGGCCCTGACAGGCGACACGCTGCGCATCGGCACCACCACCATCAGGCTCGCCGGCATCGAGGCGCCGGAGGCCGAGCAGCGCTGCGGGCAGGGCGGACGGCAAGCGAAGTGCGGCGCCACCGCGCAGCAGGCCCTGTCCCGCGCGGTTGGCAGCCAGCGCATCCGCTGTATGCCGGAGGGCACCGATAACGCCGGCTTGACCCTTGCCTATTGCACGGCAGGCGACACCGACATCAATGGTGAACTGGTCCGCAAGGGTCACGTGTTCGCCGAGCAAAGCTTGTTCGCCCGCTACGCGTCGCAGGAGCGGGAAGCCAGGAGCGGCAAGGTGGGACTGTGGGTCGGCGGGGAGGCGGAACGGCCATCGGCATACCGCGCCAAGGTGTGGGAGGAGGCCAAGCGTCGCGCTCCGGACGGATGCCCGATCAAAGGGCTGGTGCGGGACGGCGACCGCATCTACCTGCTGCCCGGCGCGCCAGATTACGAACGCGGCCGGGTGCAGACCTCGCGCGGCGGCCGCTGGTTCTGCTCCGAGCAGGATGCGCAATCTGCAGGATTCAAAGCATCGCGCGGCTGACCGGCAGCCTCGCGCTTTCGTACATTGACACGATCCACAGCGCTCCCGACACTCGGGCCAAAGCATTGCAACGGAAAAGCGCAAGGGGACACCCATGGATTTGGAGCTCAAGGGCAAGGCTGCCATCGTCACGGGCGGCAGCCGCGGCATCGGCAAGGCGATCGGTCGCGAGTTCGCGAAGGAAGGCGCCAACGTCGCCCTGGTCGGACGCGATCTGGCCTCGTTGCAGGCCGCAGCGGGGGAGCTTGGGCGCGCCGGCGGTGGCCAGGTGAAGGGCTTCAAGTGCGACACCGGCGATGATGCGTCAGTGAAGAAGATGGTCGCCGACGTCGTGGCGGCCTTCGGGCGGGTCGACATCCTCGTCAATTGCGCTGCCAAGCCGAGCGGCCAGACCAAGCCGCCGTCGCTGGCCGAGCTAACCACCGAGGAATTCTGGGATCACCTGAACACCAAGGTGGTGGGCTACATGCGCACCGCCCGCGAGGTGGCGCCGCACATGATCGGCCAGAAATGGGGCCGCATCATCAACATCAGTGGGCTCGGCGCGCGCCATACCGGCACCACCGTCGGCAGCATCCGCAACGTCGGCGTGGCGGCATTGACCAAGAACCTCGCCGACGAGCTGGGGCCGAGCGGCATCTCGGTCGTATGCGTGCACCCGGGCCTGACGCGCACGGAGGCAACCCCCGGCGTGATCGAGCGTCGCTCCAAGGCGCAGGGCATCAGCCCCGCTGAGGTCGAGAAGCAGATGGCATCCGGCAATGTACTGAAGCGCATCATCACGGCCGAGGAGGTCGCCTATGTGTGCGCCTTCCTGGCCTCGCCCAAGGCGATAGCCATCAACGGGGACGCGGTCGCAGCGGGCGGCGGCGCCCCCGGCGGCATCTACTACTGACGAGGCAGCGGATCGATCGCCACGGCGGAGGCAGCGCATGAGCAAATCGTTGGCACTGGTGGTCTTCGCCCTCGCGTCGGTGCTCGCCATGGCATCATCGCGCACCCACGCCGAGCCCGCCACCAGCGCCTTCGACCACGAGTTCGAGGCCATCGAGGGCGGCAAGCTGCCGCTGTCGAAATGGCGCGGCAGGGTGCTGCTGGTCGTCAACACCGCATCCTTCTGCGGCTTCACGCGCCAGTACGAGGGACTGCAAAAGCTTTGGGAGCGCTATGAAAACCGGGGCCTCGTCGTGCTCGGTGTGCCGAGCAACGACTTCGGCTGGCAGGAGCCGAAATCCGAAAGCGAGATCCTGAGCTTCTGCCAGGGCGCCTTCAATGTCACGTTTCCGCTCACCAACAAGCAGTCGGTCCGCGGATCTGGCGCGCACCCGTTCTATCGCTGGGCGCGTGAGGCTCTGGGGCCCAACGCCACGCCGCAGTGGAACTTTTACAAATATCTGGTGGGGCGGGACGGCAAGCTCATCGCTGGCTACGGGTCGACAGTTGAGCCGCTCTCGAGCCAGTTGATCTCTGCCATCGAGGCGGCTCTGGCGAAACGCTGACTGCCTATGGCCGCCCTGCGCTGTTGCGCAACGTCAGCAACGCATCGTGCACGATAGTTTGCGCCTTGCTCAGGCGCTTGTCGCGCCGCTTCACCAATGCAAGCTCGCGCATCAGCGGCGGATCGAGGCCACGCAGGATGGCGCGGCCGGCAAGCAGGGGATCGTTGGCGCGCTCGATCGGCAGCACGGCCGCGCCGAGGCCAGCCGCCACCAGCGCCTTGATCGCCTCGCTATTGCCGAGTTCTAGGATCGGCTTGGGGCTGACGCCGGCCGCAGCAAACCAAGCAAGCGTCAGACGATGCATTCGGCTCTGCGGTTCGTTGAAGATCAGAGGGTGGTTTGCAAGCAGCACCGGCGTGACTGCGTGCGGCACGTGGCCCGCCAGTGTGGGCAACACCGCCATCATTGGGTCGGAGCGGATGTGCGCAACCTTGAGAGCGGCCGACGCCTGCACAGGAAGCGTCACCAGGCCAAGATCGAGCTCGTTGCTCACGACCTTTGCGACGATGGCATCGGTGCTGCCGATGTCGATCGCGATCTCGATGCGCGGATGGGTGAGGCGCACTGCACCCAGCACCGAGGGCAGCAGATAGACGCACACGGCCGTCGCCGTCCCGATGCGCACGCGGCCGACCGAGGCGTCGTCGTGCCGCCGGGCAGCGGCAGCGATTGACTGGGCCTCCTCCAGCAGGCGACGCGCTCGCATCAGCACGTCCGCAACGGCCGCCGTGGCGTGCGCCCGCTTGCCGAGGCGCTCGATGAGCGGCACGCCTAATCTGCTCTCAAGCTCTTTGACCTGCTGACTGACCGCAGGCTGCGAAAGATTGAGCTTGCGCGCGGCCGCCGAGAAGCTGCCCAGATCGATCACGGTCAGCAAGGTATCGAGCTGATCGAGGTTGAGATGGCGCACGCCAGCACCTCAAGAAATTGCTTATGATCCGCATCATAACAATCGATTTTTCTTATTCAAGCCAGCTGCCATCATGGTTCCGACACAGCCGACACCCTCAAAGCGCATGCCGCTCGACCACTACGCCCACCGGCCTTCGGCCGACATCGAGCGCATCGTTCGGCGCGCAATGATGCGCTGGTTGATCTGTCGTCTACTGCGCTGGCTGCGGCAGATGCGGCGTCGCTAAGACCGAGCGGGCCCGGGCCGCTCAAAAAAGCAGCGGGCCCATCCGGGCCCGCGCTTGCGACTTCCTGTGATCGAGCCTCAGGCGGCGTGGCCGATCGACGCGTCCTGGTTGCTCGCGGCCGAGCGATACAGCTCGGCGACACGGCGCTCTGCCGTCTTCAGATCAGGCGCTGTTCCTGTTGTGGCACAAGGATCGGTGTAATAGAGCCACTGATACCCCGATGAACCATCCGCCTTGAGCACGGAACCGATTGCCAAATGCGGTTCCGCCTCGATGAACAAATTCACCACTCCCGTGTGGGGACAACGCTTCCTGGACAGCATTTTGGCCTCTCTTGCAGTACAGGTTCCAACACTTCCCCCTTCATTGCTGAATAGACTAATCCGAAAGTATGACCAATGCACGACCAGAATCCGACCGGTGGATAAACATTGTGTGCAGTTCCCCCACCGGATTGAGGGAACCGGTCTGCGAATATTTTGCTGCACCGCGAGATAATCCTCGATCAACTTTTGGCCGACGCGAATCCTCTAGCCTCTAGTGTTCTTACTTTTGAGACATGTAGAGGAGCCGTTTGCGGCAATCCGGACGGGCATCATGCGCGGCGGTGCTGCGGCGGCGGAACCGCTTGCCGCACCGTCGGCAAGAGCCCATGTACGGTCCTCCCGCCGGAGGATGCTGAGCCCAAAGAGGTGCCTATGAAGAATACCGCACTGCTCGCCGCGGTCGTCTTGCCGCTTGCCGCGACGGCTACGCTTGCAGCCGAACCCGATCCGGCACTAGCCCAGTTCCGGGCCGCCTACACGGCGGGCGACGGCATCTCCTACGTCGTGATCCAGGATGACAAGGGCGAGCGCATCTATCGCTATGGCGATGCCTCGCGCATCACCGCCAAGAAAGACCCGCGTGGCTACATGCTGTTCACCTGCGCGTCCCCGCATGTGTTCGTACAGGAAAAGCCGGAGGACAAGGCCGCACTCCTGAAGGCCAAGGTGGTGCAGGCCAGCGATCCAGGCTTCGCCGAACTCGATGCCAAGTATCTGGCGGGTTGTAAGAACCCGCTCGTCAAATCGGCCATCCCGAAGAAGAAATAGGCATGCCGTGGCGCAGCAGCTTGGCGCCCCATCCGTGATGGGGCGCTTCTTCTATTCTGATGGCGCCGGGGATCGGGCGGCGCGCATGCGATCGCTTTCGAGCCTATATCTATCCGAATTGGCGCTTCCGAGGCGGCTCTGGAAGCATCGCGGTGGCCATCGGGGCCAGCCATGATTCGTCGACGGTCCAGGGGTGCTCGCCCCGGCAAGACGGACAGCGGATCGTTTTGGGCGCGGCCGAGAGGTCGTTGAAAGTCACCCAGTCGCAAGCAATGCCCGTGGCAATTTCCTGGCCCGTGCTAGGGCAACGGGTCATAACCATGCATTCCATCACGGCAAGTCCCCCAAGAAACACCCCCGCGCACGCGACACTATAGGACCATCACCGCGACGGCTATGGACGTGGGCGAATATTCACACCCAAAACGGGGCGGGCCAAAACGGGGCGGCAATGAAAGTGCAACCCTTTGGCATTGCCGTCGAACACCGGCGAAGAGAGTTTTGGGTTCCGGGGTGAGATGAGCGGAGAAAGCCCCCGTTCTGGGGCTTCCTCTGCTGATTTTCTGTGCGCTGAAACTAACGCGATGTAAACGCTTACGCAGCCTCGAACGCAGGTTCAAGGTCATGCAAAAGCCCGCCACCATGCGGCGGACACAGCAGCTTGGGTTTGTCAGTGAGGACACTCAGGTGGAAGCGTTCCCACAGTCCGCGTGGCAACTCACCCTCGTAACGCAAGGCGTAGAGATCAAGACCTGACGGCGAGCCGTGGCAGTGCGCGGGCCGGCTCCCCTCCTCGGGCGCGTGCACGTGATAGCGACGGCAGAATGGGCAAGCCACGACCCACGACCGGCCGAGGCCCAGTCCGCGCATCTTTGGATTGTTCGGCAGCGACCAGGCTGCCAGCACAGGGATCTGGCTGCCGGAGGAATCGGCACGATGCTCGCGCCATACCTCACGCACCCGACCCTCCAGGGTCAGCGCCAGCCAGAACCAGGTTACGCCGAACTGCTGCAGCGTGCGTCGCACGGGCCGGCTAAGCCCTTCATCGCGCGACGCTTCGAACGCCCGTGTACACAGATCCCAGGCGATCCTCGAAAGCATAGTTGTATCCCCCTGGTATGCCCCCCAGGGTTTCCCAATCCCAGGTTTGGGGTGGGAATCGTTAACAAATGGTTAACGCGTGTGCCGAGAAATCCATTGTGTATTCAACCCTTTGGTTTGTGTTTGGCCCTGGAAGCGGGGGAAGCGTTTGGCAGTTTCGGTACCGCTGGAGGTCTGCTCCAGCTTGAGGATGGCCGCCGACGCCAGTTCTTTCTGGTGGGCGGCGCGGGTGTCCGCTGCGCCTGCGTGAGCGATTGGTGATCGGTGACCGACATTGTGCAGCTGTCTTGCGCAGTCCGCGGAGGAGGCAGTCGTCAGGATGTCCGGCCTGGTCGATGGCCTCAGCAAACCATTGTCGCAGCTGTCCGAACCGACCCTGCGGTCTTGGATGTGGTGAGCAGGCTAGGTGCTCAACGTTCGACAGCTCTGCAGTGAGGCGACGCGAGCGCTGAAGCGCGAGATCGTGGCGGCTGCGCTCCTCCCAGGTGCATCGGTCTCGGTGGTCGCCCGGCGGTACGACATCAACGCGAACCAGGTCTTCAGCTGGCGTCGCCGCTATCGCGGGGCGAGCCAACCATTTGCGGCTGCATCGCCGACGCCGGGGCTGTTGCCTGTGACGATCACCCCGGCGCCGGAGGATGAGCCGGCGGCGCCACGGACGTTGGTAGCTTCGGATACCATCGAGATCGAGGTATCCGGCACCATCGTAGAACCTTGCGTAGAACCTTGGAGCCGTGCCTCGGCAACGTTAGCCGACGCACGCACTACAGATAATTTGGAAGCCGCTGAGAGGGCAGCGTCCAACTCCGACATCGTCGCTACCTCACCGCTGCACCCTCGCCAACCACCACAAAGGGGGCCCAGTAGGACGGGTGCGCCTCGTGCGGGGCGCCGTTCTCAATCAGCGCCGCCATTGCCCTCCGCATGGCTTCAGCGCGGCCAACACTGGTGTCGCCCGCCATCTCCGCCGCCGCCTTGGTAATGAGTTTGACGGTGGCGTCGGAGTAGACCGCCCAGTGCGAGACGAGGAGCGCACGCGCGCCAGCATAGACGAAAGCGCGGGCAATTCCGGAAAGCGCCTCCGCGCTGGCGGCGCCGCCAGCAGCAGTGTTGCAGGCGGAGAGGACCACCCAGTCGGCGTCGAGCTTGAGGGCGGCGATCTCGGAGGCCGACAGGTAGCCGTCGTCCAACTCGGTGGCGTTGCCAGGTGGGGTCAGCAGTAGGCCCGGCTCGCGGTCCTTGTCGAGCTCACCCGCCATCGCGCCGTGGGTAGCGAAGTGCAGGACGCGATACGCTGAGAGTTCACCACTAGCGCTGAGGCGCTTGACCTCGGTCTCGGTCGCACGTGTGCCGAGGCGCATCTCGGTTGTCTCGGCTTTGAGGTCCGCTGCTACGCGGCAGAGCTCGTCGGCGGTTTCGGGCAACGGCGCGAGACCCTTGACCGCCGCCACGTCAGCGAGTGCTCCGCGCATGGTCACACGTGCGACCACGCCGCGCACAGGTGCGACAAACGCCGTTGCCGTCTTGACGGGTGCCGGCCCGCAGGCCTGCTTGGTTCGAGCGAGCTCGGCCCGTGAGGCGTCATTGCTGTTGGCCCGGTCGCCATCGAGCAGCGGGTTGCCGATACCGAGATAAGGCTTGACTGCGCGGCTCGCCCTGGCGTGCGCACGCAGAGCCTTCAGGGAGGACACGGCTGGCAGCACGGTGATTGACTGGCGCGTGCCGAACCAGGCAGCATTCCGGTATCCCGCCGGCCCGTCAGGCACAGCCGTCTTAGGCGCCTCCGTCACTAGGACCTGGAACGGCAGCTGCGTCAGCGCGCCGGACGGCACGATAAGGAGATGCTTGTCGATCAGCAGGTCTTCGGCCTCCCCGAGAAGCGCGCGATACAGCGCATGCGCGCGCTGCATGTTGAAGGGCAGGACATTGATATGGGGCCCGGGGCGTTCGCGCCCCTCCAGCAACGACGTGCACTCTGTGCTGCTGGCGCCATCGGTCCACAAGGCATTGTCGAGTCCGCAGCGCAACGCAGCCACCTCGCGCTTGAGCGCTTTCGTGCCGAGCACCGACCGCAGCCACCGCACGTTTGATCTAGTCACCACCCACACGAAGGTCTCCTCGGGGAGCGCGGTGCTCATTCGCGTCAGTCGCCATTCCGGCGTATCGAGGAACAGCACGAGCGCTTCGTTGGCGCCGAGCTGAGCCTGAACCTCAGCAACAGAAGCAGGCATCGGGCGCGCCAGCGCGTCGTAATCCGGGAACTCCTTCTCGAGGCGCGCGTCGATCGCGGCCAGCCGGGCGTCGATCCCGGCAAGGCTATCCGCCAGCGCCTTCTCTGAAACTGAGTTGCGCTTGGCCGGCTCCTGCCCTCTACCAGCTACCAGCAGCTTCTCCTGGGCCTGCCAATCGCTCACCAGGTCCTGGCGCTGGCGTACCAGCATGGCCAGCTCCGCTGAGCCCGTGGCCGAGCGCGCTGCCATCTGCGCCAGGCAATGCCGGTCACTTATCAGTGCAACACGCGAACTAGCGCTGAAACGATCTGTTCCGATTGTGCGGGTTTTGTGATCACGGGCACATTGCTCCACTCGCGCGACACCAGCATGCGCGGATAGCCAGTGTGAACGACAAACGGTATGCCACGTTCGCGCAACCGCTCGCACACGACCGCTCCGCTGCCGTCGCTGAGATGCAGATCGATGACGGCTCCCGACAGATCAGGGTGCTCGACGCTAGAAAGGCCGGCATCCTGATAACCGGCGCATAGAACACGCGCCCCCGCATCGCGCAGTGTTCTGACGACGTCGAGGGCAACCAGTGGCTCATCCTCCACAAGCAGGATGACTCTTCCGTCGAGACGCTTCATGGCGAACCCCTCCTGCCTGCGAGGCCATCAATGCAGAATGTCAGACAATGCACGCCAGATTTCCGTTGGCCTGACCGGCTTTATGAGCACGTGAGGGAAACTTCCGCGCAATTCAAATGCGTGTCCCGTGACGATTACAAACGGTATGGCGCGTTTTGTCAGGCACTCGAGGATTTGGTCGGACGTGCCATCGCGCAGACGATAATCGAGAATGACCGCATCGGTGTCATGGGTGGCCAGGTAATCGAGTGCAGCCTTGCTTGTCGGCTTGTAGGCCTGCGGTTCCGCCCCCACCTCGCGCAGCTGAAAGTGGTAGTCGACGGCGATTACCGCATCGTCTTCGACGACAAGAATTCGCTTGTCGCGGAGATTAGGATAGACGTTGCTCGCGCGAGCACGGCGCGTGTGGTCCAGCATGGGCGAACCTATTCTGACTGGCCCGCCAGCCCTATAGGTTAACGGCTTACCATCCGTGCGGTTCCGCACATTGGCAAAAAGTTCGCAGCAATGGACGCGGATGCCGACCGGCTACCGCCAATTGCCAAAGTCTGCCCAACAGCGGGCATTCGCCCTCAGCGGAGCAGGACCGTAGGTATAAAGGCGCTGGACAGCAGCAACGCGATACCAACTGCAAGCAACAGGACGTCAATTTCGCGCACGGCGTACTCCCGCGAATTTGGTCGTTGTTGAGGATTGTGGCCGTTGGACCGCTCCGGTTACTGGGTGGAGCACTTCGTTCGTTGGCGTCGATCAACTCTTGCTCGGTCAAACGTTGATCAATTCGAAGCATCGCCGAGGGAGCGGCTCATCGAGGGTTCATAGACCAGCCGATGGGTCAATGCCGCTCGCTCGCCAGCTATTACCGCCTCTTCGCGTTCGATGCGGGAGAACCCTGTGGCGTCGGTGCGGTTCCGCATATTTTCCGTAACGATCCGCGGTAGGTACGCCGGGGCGCGCGGGTAGCCTTGGATTTCACCGGACGCCGGCAACCCGCGGCCTGCTCCATGATGACGCGCGAGGTGTCGAGGTCGGCCGACCCTGCCGGCTTGCCATTGGCCAGGACCATTGGGCCGACCCGCACTGGCAGTCGCATGCAGCCACCGCAGCTTTCCTGGTTTGCGCAACAGCCGAAAGCCTCTTGACTTTGACGCAGCGTCAACCCCGCATAGGGGACGGGCTCGAACAAGAAATCTGAACTTGGGCCCGGAGGACTGGATGTTTCGCATTGGAGAGTTCGCTCAAATTGCCCAAGTCTCGGGACGGCAGCTGCGGTTTTACGACCAGCTCGGCCTTCTGCGGCCAGCCCATACGGATCCGGAGACCGGCTATCGCTACTACAGCATTCAACAGCTACCTGCGCTCAACCGCATTCTGGCACTGAAGGATCTTGGCCTCTCGCTGGACCAGATAGGTCCCCTTCTCGCCAACCAGATTTCGCCGTCAGAACTGCGTGCCATGCTGACCATGAAGCGCGCGCAGATCGAGCAGTCGCTGGGTGAGGAACAAGCTCGCCTGAGGCATATCGAGTCGCGCATCGCACAGATCGACCGCCAGGGCGGCATCGAGGACTACGATGTGATCCTGAAGTCGGTCCCGGCGACGCCTTTCCTCTCGTTGCGGAACTCGTTCGACGGCATGGACGAAGTGGTGCCTATGGTGCGTGCGATCGCGGAGGCAGGCACGCGGCAGATAGGTCCGGCGTTGCGCGACAAGCTAATCGTCATCGCGCGCAACGATGTCGATGATGAAAGGCTCGATCTCGAGATCGGCTTTTCGCTGACACGCCCATCGAACGCGAATGTCCGCATTGCCGGCAGCCGCGCTCTGCAGCCGAGCGAGCTGCCGGCGGTACCGGCCATGGCAACCATCGTCAGGCCAGGCACCAACGCTGCGAGCCACACGTCTTTCGGTGCCGTGGGCGCATGGATAGAGGCCAACGGCTGCGCGATCGCGGGCCCATGCCGCGAGGTTTTCCTGGAGCCGATCACGGACCCGCCCGGCTTTGCAGGGGCGCTGGTCGAGATCCAGTTCCCGGTGCGCCGGGCCGCCTAGTTCCGTTCGCAACTTCCGAGTCGAACCATCTGGTGCAAATCCGCGCTCCGACCGCACGAATTGCCGCGCGGGATTCCAGGCGGCGCCAACATGAAGAGGAGACAAACATGCTCAAGATCCATGGCGTGCCGATTTCCGTCCACGTTCGCAAGACGATCGTCACGGCGAACCTCAAGAACATCGAACACACGGTCGACCCGGTGATCCCGTTCACCCCGCCGCCAAACTGGAGCGTTCTGAGTCCGACCAGTCTCATTCCGGCGATGCAAGACGGCGATTTCACGCTCGCGGAGTCTGGCGCCATCTGCTTCTACATGGAGCGCTTAAAGGCCAGCCCTTCAATCCTTCCTGCTGATACGAGGGCCTGCAGCCGGGTACTGTTTTTCGATGGCTATTCCGGTCACGTCTTCCGCAGCGTGATCCACGGGTTGTTCTTCCAGAAGATCATCGCGCCGGCGCTCCTCAAGGGCACTACCGACCAATCCGTCGTCGACAAAATCCTGGCAACGACCCAACCCAAGGTCTTCGAATATCTGGAGTCGCAGGCTGGCGGAAAGTTCCTGGTCGGGGGTTCCTTGACCCTCGCCGACATCGGCATAGTGTCGAACCTCATCAACTACCAGTACCTCGGGTTTCCCATCGACAAGGCGAAATACCCGAAGCTTGCCACATATGTGCGAGGCATTATCGCGCTCGACCCGTTTCAGCAGACACTGAGCAACGAAAAGCCGTTCGCTGAGCAGATGGGCCTGGACCTGGGATTTCTTGGATCATGATGCTGCTTCGCACGTTGCGAGAGGCAAACCTGCAAGCCTGTGGCTGTTGAGGTCGCGTCGCAATGAACCAGTTCGTCTCTTGCGGCATTCACCCTCTTGAGTGTCGCATCCTTGATTCGCCTTACACCGTCACCCACGCCCTCTGGCAGCAGTTGCGGATCTTTGTAGGTGGAGCAGCCTCAACAGCGTGTCCAGCTCGTAGATCCGCCTCGAGCCGGTCGACGCGACATGATCCAAAAGGAGCCGAGCGCGTGCGGTACGGCAAAGACTAGAGCCAACCCGCCCGTAATCTCCAGGAGGTATGGCGTCTCCCAGATCATCTAAACAGTCTCTTGAAGAGACTTTGTGCCTCTCGTGGATTTGCGCATTGATCTGCTGGGTGCCGACGAGATACACGAGGGCGATCACAACGTTCGTGCCTGAATTTGCGGAGGCCTCGCCCCCTTTGCATTTGTCCACGCGTGCGCCATTCCATGCCTACCGCTCAGACTGCGCTGTGAAGCGCGTTCGGTTTGGCCTCGCGAAGGCCAGAATTGGAGTTCCCGTCCGGGATATCCCCAGAATCTTGAAACGCATTTGGCATGAGCGCGTTAGCCCAGCATGAACCCTCTTCGCGATCCCCTGATCGTGCTGCTGATGATCGCCGCAGCCGCCACGACGTTCTTTTTCGTCTTTATGACCGCGTAAAAGACGACCCAGCTTCTTGTGCTGACCAGATGCGATGTCCTCTAGCGCTGTTAAACATTTGGGCGACACAAATCACGATCCGGCCGCGTTTCTTCCGCGATGCGTGGCTACAGTTTTGCGCATGCGAGCCCCCGCTCGCGTGTGGTTCTGCGTACCCCTAACGGCCCTGGTAGGAACCCCCTCCACCGGGGCCGTCACGCTTCACTCTGTGGCGACGCGACGACGGCGACAGCATTCAGAGCTGGCTAGTTTGCCGCTTACGCGTGCGCTGCCAAGGGCGCCCTGGCGAAGGTGCTTTGTGAAACGCCAAAGCATCCATGTAGTGGATCCCAACTGCGGACCGGTGCCACCCAGCGCCTATCAGATGCTGGTCGAACGCGCTAGACGCTGAACTTGAGAGTTGTCAGCGTCTCGTGGAGCAGTCGAGACGCCTGGGCCCAATGGAGACAAACCCTACAACCAGCGCACCTAACGAGACGGACAACGCACGGCTCCTAAGACACGGCCCCTGAGACTAGGGCAAGCATGGCTGAGACGTCGGCGGGCGCTGCATCCTCCGTTGTTCCTCGCATTAGATCGGCGGCAGCGGAAAGCCCAAGAAACTAAGAGTTGGCGCAGGCTCGTCATGTTGGGCTTGAGGCCTTCATAGCCCGACTTCCAAAGCGGAACGCTCGCGACGTTCCACCGTTGCCAGTGTATGGCGGACGCTCCCAGCCTATCCATCATGCCCGACTACCTGGCTCGGCTCATCGTAAAGGTGCGCGGATTGCAGGCCCGCGAAGCAGAGGTCGCTCCGAGCCCAGGCTCTAACCACCGACGACGAGATGCGTGACGCGCTGCAAGAGTCGCGAGGAGATTTGTCTCGCGAGGAAGTGCGAGAAGAATTGCAGGGCCTCAATGAGCGCCAGCAGGCCGAGCTGGTCGCGCTCATGTGGGTCGCGGTGACGTCGAGCCTGAAGAATGGGCGCAGACAGTCGAATTGGCCCGTCAGCTCATTTCTGCGGGTTCGTGGGGGTGGTCGACAATTTGTAAATTGTTGACCAGTTCTGTACCAGAAAGTTCTTTACCAGAACATGTGCGCATTACCCCCCAAGTCAAATCGACTCGCTCGATCAGTTTAAGCCTCATCGGCCGTGTCGAGTTGTCGGAACGGCCGCCATGGCGGTGCGTTGCCGTTGTATGAAGCACCCAAACAA
>DASTOW010000114.1:0-8421 GCA_035762425.1 Hyphomicrobiaceae bacterium
GATGCTCGACTGCGTCGCTTTCGCCGAAGTCCTCCAGCTCGAACAGCTGGCGGATCTCGATCTCGCTGTCCTCGTTGTGCGGGTTGGGGCAACGCTTGATCCACGCGACCGCCTCCGCCAGCGACTTGCACTGCAGGATCCAGTAGCCGGCCACCAGTTCCTTCGTCTCGGCGAACGGGCCATCGAGGACGGTGCGCTTATCGCCAGAAAACCGGACACGCGCGCCCTTTGCACTCGACTGCAGCCCATTGCCGTCCAGCATCACGCCGGCCTTCACCATCTCCTCGTTGAATTTGGCCATTGCCGACAGCAGCTCCTCGGACGGCATCACGCCGGCTTCAGAGTCCTTGGTGGCCTTGACCATCACCATGAAACGCATCGTCGTCTCTCCTTCGGTTGCATCGGGAGCCGGGCTGCCGGGTGGGTCTGGCCCTGGCTCTACTGTGACGACGAACGGGGCATGGCGAAATCGACAGCCTCAGGGAGTTTTTTGTAACGTCTGGCCTAAGACGCTGTTTTCAATCGAAACTTTTATTGCCGGAGGCTCATGCGGGCGGCCAGCGCTGCATGTTAGCCGCACGCCGGGCTGTCGACGTCGTGACCGCCAGCAAGCAGCCTGCTGCTACCAGGAGCGAAGGCCCTGCTGGCGATGCCGTCGCATGCTACTGCAATGCCCGTGTGATGGATCGGGCGCCATCGTTCGGGGTGACGATGTTGAACCAGAACGGGAACTTGTCGAGCATGGCGAGGAAATCGGCGAATGCCTCGCGCCGGCCCTCGACCTTCATCTCGCCCGATGTGATGGCCTGCTCGGGAGTGATTTCGCCAAGCTGGATGCGGTCGAGCGTTGCCTTGGTCAGGGAGACCTTGGCGTCGGCGTTGGGTGCGGCCCGCCTGACGTGGTTGAGCACGCCATTCTCGATCGTCAGGGTGTAGGGCTGCCCCAGGTCCGTGAAGTCTATGTCGAGAACGAGCTTCTTGCCGGCTGCCTTCTCGCCGTTCAGCCGCACAGCGAAATAGTCGAACGTCATTTCGGGCGGCATCGCCCTGATGGTGTCGGGGCTGGCCGTGTTGACGCCGCCGCCTTGCGGTACGCCGTTGCGCAGCTCGTAGGCGCCCTGCAGGTAGATCGAGCGCCAAGGCCCGCTTTCCGCTTGGTAGCCCATCTGCTCGTAGGCATCGGCGAGCAGCTCTTTGCCTTCCTTGTTGTTCGGGTCAGCGAAGACGACGTGCTTGAGGGCTTCCGCCACCCAGCGGTACTCGCCCTTGTCGAAGTCGACCCTGGCCTTCTGCAGGATGGCCGGTGCACCGCCCATGTATTCCACATACTTGTTGGCGGCATCGGCGGGAGGTAGTTGGTCGAGTGTTGTTGGATTGGCGTCGTAGAACCCCATGTAGCGCTGGTAGATGGCACGCGTGTTGTGCCGCACGGTGCCGTAGTAGTTGCGATTGTACCATTGTTTGCCGAGCTCATCTGGCAGCTTGATCATGTTGGAGAGCTCGATGCCGGTGTAGCCCTTGTTGAGCAGGTTCAGCGCCTGGTCGTGCTGGTACTTGTAGAGATCGCGCTGTTTCTGCCAGTAGTCGATCACCCTGGCGTTGCCCCATATCGGCCAGTGGTGCGCCTGGAATTTGACGTCGGTGCTCGGCCCGTAGAGATCGATGGTCTCGTTGAGAAAGCTCGCCCACTTGAGCGGATCGCGCACCAGGGCGCCGCGCAGCGTCAGGATGTTGTGCAGCGTGTTGGTAGTGTTTTCCGCCATCCACATGGCGCGGAACTGCGGGAAGTAGGTGTTCATCTCGGCTGGCGCCTCGGTGCCGGGCGTCATCTGGAACACCATGCGCACGCCGTCGATGGCGACCTCCTCGCCGGTTGTCTTGATGTCACGGGTGGGCACGATCAGGCCAGTCGTTCCCGTCGACGTCG
Organism: Hyphomicrobiaceae bacterium; assembly: GCA_035762425.1. GTDB lineage: Bacteria > Pseudomonadota > Alphaproteobacteria > Rhizobiales > Hyphomicrobiaceae > AWTP1-13. The sequence goes on from DASTOW010000114.1 coordinate 1,928, forward strand.
TTTGGCCGAGACCGGCGTTGACCCCGCCCTGCGGGCCGCGCGCCAGCATCGCCCCGTACATGTAGATCGCGCGGCGGCTCATGGCATTGCCGGCGATCACGTTCTCGCTGATGGCATGCTCGGAGAAATGCTGCGGCGCCAGTATCGGCACCTTGCCTGAACGGACGTCCGCCTCGTCCACGACGCCGCGCACGCCGCCGTAGTGATCGACGTGCGAGTGGCTGTAGACCACCGCAACAACCGGTCGCCGGCCGAGATGCTGTGTGACGAGGTCGAAGGCGGCCTTAGCGGTCTCGGCGGAGATCAGCGGATCGAACACGATCCAGCCGGTGTCACCCTGAATAAAAGTGATGTTGGAGAGATCATAGCCGCGCACCTGGAAGATGCGATCGGCTACCTGGAACAGTCCATAGTTCATGTTGAGTTGGGCGTTGCGCCACAGGCTGGGATTGACCGTGTCGGGTGCCGGCTTGTCCGCGCCGATGTAGGTCTTGTACTGCTCCATATCCCAGACGACGCTGCCCTTGGCGTCCCGTATGGTGAGGGCGTCCGGCCTGGCGATCAGACCGCGCGCAGCGTCTTCGAAATCCTGTCGATCATTGAAGTTCAACTGGCTTGCAAGTGCGCGGTTGGCGGCCTTGGTGGCTTCCGTCGCGGGCTTGGGCTGCGTTGCCGGGGATTGCTGCGCCAGCACAGGGCAGGAAAGCCCGGCAATGAGAAGCGCGGACGCAAAAACCTTGCGGCCGGTGACCTGCGCAAGCATCCGATCCTCCATCACTTTTTCCTGATGTGTCTTGGTCATGGGACGCGTGGTCCAGCCGAAGGCCGCCTCGACCGCGCCATCCGAGCCAATCGTCCGGTGCGGAGCACGGTGAACAAATCGGGCGAGATCCCGGAAGACGCTCGGGAAAAACCCTCAGGGCGTAGCCGGTCGGCCAGGTTGGCGACCGGCTCGCTCGTTCGCACGCGGCGGCGCGCAGGCACGGGCATTCCTGCCAACGGCGGCCTCCACAAGCTGCTGCAGGTCGCCTAAACTTGGGCGGTGTTCAGTAAAAGTGAGTAAGCGGGGGATGTCAGAAAACCGGTTCTCGACGCGTCCTTTGTACCTGCAGTTGCGTGAGGCTCTTCTCGAGCGAATTGCGGCGGGGCAATGGAAAGCGGGCAATGCAATCCCGAACGAGGCGGATCTGGCGCGTGAGTTCGGTGTCAGTCCAGGCACGATGCGCAAGGCGCTCGACTTGCTCGAGACGCAACGGGTTCTCACGCGCCGGCAGGGCCGCGGCACGTTCATTAACGATCAGAACTCCGCCGAGATGGCGCAGCGCTACAACAAGCTGCGCGGCCCCGACGGCCGGCCGGTGGTCGCCGAGCCGGAGGTCGGGCCGATCGGCGAAGCGGCGGCGACCGAGCAGGACGTCCGCCGGCTCGGCCTGGAGCCGCAAGCGCGTGTCTATCGTTTCACCCGAACCTATTTCCGCGAGCACCGCGCGTTCATGATGGACGAGGTAGTGGTGCCTGCGGCGATATTTCCGGGCCTCGAGAAACAGAGGGAGGTGGCGACCGACGTCGTCACATTGGCCCAGCGCTACGGCCTTCTCACGGGCAGCGCTGCAGAGCGCATCACGACGGGCCCAGCCGATGCAATTCGCGCCGGCATTTTCAATGTTGCGCCGGAAGCACCTTTACTGAATTTTGATCGCGTCGTGTTCGAACTCAATGGACTTCCGCTCGAATGGCGCCTTGGATACTGCCATCTTTCGAGCGGCTACTATCTGGCTGCACTGGGTTAGGTATTTCAGCACAGGCGTACTCCATTGCCGAAAAATCCAAACGCTACACCAGGGGACTCGCGCGCTCGGGGTTTGTCGTTGCACATGGGCGTACGAGTGCAAAACCGTCGTCTTCAGCTGGGATTGCACAAGGCGGTGGTTGCCGCCCATCTGGGCGTGTCGCCAAGCATGTACGAACAGTACGAGTTGGGGGAAGCACCGGTTCCTGCGACGGCGCTGGCTGATCTCGTTGACCTGTTCAAGGTTCCGCTATTCTATTTCTTTCAAGACCTTGTCTACGACAGTTGCGAAGCGCCCTCAGACAGCTCGGAGCCGGCAGCCGTCCTGACGGTGGCAACTCACGCCGATCGGGTCGCGGCCCTCGTCGAGGACTTCCAGAAATTGGGTTGGCAGGAACAGCAGTACGTACTTATGCTGGCACAGGCGCTGGCGCGGGGAAGCGGAGCCGCCTGACGGGTCAGTATCATGCGGGCGGCTCAAACAACATTGATCGACGAGAAGGGCAGGCTGTGGGACGCGGGCTCGCGCCTGCTCCGGCAATCTCTCTATCTGCAGGGTGTCGAGGGCGACATCCAGCCGGCGCTCATAGACAATCTAGGCTTTGTCGGTTTGTCCGCGCGCGATGGCAGGATCATCGTGCGCTTCAGCCCCAAGGCTGTTTCAAGGGTTGCGGTCGGCGCTCTGTACTACTGGCTCTCGGCGCGCAATAGCACGCGCATCTGCCTTGCATATGCGGCGAGCAAAGGCGACGATCGCTACGAGATTTTCGCCTCGGCCCGTGCAGCCCTGCTGCGCATGGAAGCACTGCTGGACGGCGAGCACCAGCTGCACTGGGCCCCGCTTTACTGGGCGCGCCCCGGCATGCTCGAAGCGCTTCCCGAGCATCCGTTCGGAGCCCTGTTCAACCACTGGCGAGCCACGGGGGGCGCCTACACGGAAAGCGACTACCTTCCGCTACTCGAGCGCTTCGCCGGAGACCGGTTTGTGGTGTTCGAGCCGCAGCCGGATGGTCGCTTCTCCTTCGACCGCGCAGGCAACGGGCTGCACATCCCCGATGAACCCGCCCGCCGCGCGCTTGGCGGCTCGCGGCTGGACGACATCACTGACCAGGAGTACGCGACCTGGGTTTCGCAGTTTTATTCGGCCGCGCTCGAGAGCCGGCAGCCCAGGTACGATCACATCTGCGCCTACATCAAATGGCCCCGGGCTGGCAGGGTGGAGCGCAAGTACACGCGCCTCATTCTTCCCTGCCGTGCCAGCGACGGCCGGCAGCTCCTGCTAGGCATTAGCGGCCCGTTTGCGGACGACCGCCTCGCCGAGCCCGCTTAGAGCCACGTCGTCCAGGAAGTTTTGCAGGTCCTTGAACATCTCGTCGCGTTTGATCCAGAGCAGCGCGAAATGGATGGACCCTTCGCGCGTGTCGATGAAATTCACGTCCCATTCGATGTTGCGGTATCCGTTTCTGGGAAACACGCCCTTGAGGATGTTGTGCTCGACCATCAGCGTGATGGTGCACGTGGTGTCCCACTTCGCGCAGGCCAGCGTGCGGGCGAGGCGCGGCAGCAGCGAGACGAGGCCGACGCCCCGATAGTCGGGTCGATACCAGGCGCCGCCGGAATAGAACACGCGTCCCTTGATGGCGCGGGCTGCGAGGGCGGTCACCTCGCAGCGCTCGGTTGGCAGTTTGTGCTCGGTGGGGTTGCTGTAGAGCAACCGCAGCGCCTGCATCTCCTCGTGGCAGGTGGAGCCCGTCCAGTCGTACAGACGGCCGGCCTGCGTCGCTACCACCTCGCCGGCCTCGTTGCGGCCGAGCAGGCAGAATGAATTGTCGTCATTGAGGTCATTGAGTTCCGGATCGAAACCGCGAAACACGGCGCCCCAGGTGGCGCGGTTCTGAGCGTGGGTGTCCAGAAACTCCCGCATCGTCGCGAACGAGAGTGTCACGCCGCGCTCGCGCACGCCGGCTTCGGCTTTGAGCAGCACGCGGCCGAGCAAACTTCGAGGTCCGTGATCGATGCTGGTCTTGGCAAAAATCGTACTTTCGATGGCGACGTTCATGGGAACCTCCCCCGGCGGACGTGGCAAGGCACCCAATCAATGTGATTCGCGGCGTAGGGCTTATTGCCCGGCGCGGGCTATGCACGGATATCTGATCCAGCACAGCTGATTTCCGATGGCATGAGTGCCGCGCGCGGCAGTGGTCTTGGTCAAGATGGCGACAGCCGTTGCCGGCGTTGCCGCCTGATGCGCCGAACACGGACGAAGCTCGCGATGTTCAGGGACGCGGAGACGATGCCGACGCTGTAGCAGAGGATTTGCGTGGTGATGAGAAGCGTGTTCATGGCCTGGGCTCCCTGTTCGTCGGTTGTGGCGAGCCGGTCGGCGCATTACTCATGATCGGCTCTGCAGGGACGACGAACGGCAGATGCCGGAATCGACACGCAGCTTTGCTTTTTTCTGGCGCAGCCTCACGTCAACGCGATCGTCGGGGCCAATTGCCTGATCTACAATGACAAGCGCCGTCGCTGCGGCGGAGCATTCAGGCGAGCCCCGCCGCAGGCGCTTCAGTTCTAGATCATGGTCTCGAGGCGGACGTAGCTCGCTTCCATGCCGTGCTCCATGCCGCTCGCCAGCATGGCAGCGCGCGTCTTGGCATCGGGCAGGGTCATCCGCATGGTCATGAGCGTGCCCGTACCGTCAGGTGTGAATGTTGTCACGACATGATTGTCCGGGCATGGGTCCGGCAGGTGCATGCGCTCGATGTGCACAATGCGGCTGCAGGGCACGAGCTCTAGGTACTCCCCGGTCAGGTAGAAACCGCCACCCTTCCCATTGGTCCACTCGTAGCGGATCTTGCCGCCCGGGCGCGCCTCGTTGATGCAGACCGGCATGGTCCAACCGTCAGGTCCGAGCAGCCACTTCTGGACAAGGGTTGGCTCCGTGTGGGCGCGATAGACCGCTTCAGGTGACGCGGCAAAGCGCCGGGTGACGACGACGTGCGTGTCACCCTCGGTCTTGATCGTCATCTTGGTCATGGCCGGTCCTTTCGCTCCTCGGGCTGCATGGTGGCCAGAACCTCGTCCAGCCGTTCGTAGTTCTTCGCCAGCGCCTGGCGCAGCATGGCGAGCCACTGGTCGACGCCGGTGATGCCGTCAGGCGCCAGCCGGCAGGGGCGCTTGGTGCCCTCCACACGGCGAATGATCAGCCCTGCACTCTCCAGCACCTTCAGGTGGCGCGAGATGGCGGGCTGGGTCATTTCGAAGGGCTGGGCCAGCTCCATTACCGTCGCCTCGCCAAGGGCGAGACGGGCAAGGATGGCCCGGCGGGTCGGATCAGCGAGGGCGGAGAAGGCGGCATCGAGGTTCGGCATGATGCGTGGCTCGTTATATAAGTTAATGTTTATATAACGGCGCGCTAATTGTCAAGCCGCGGGCAGCGGTCCCGGTACCCCAGCTCGTTTGCTGCGTGCCTGGGGCTAGGCGGGAGTGTTCTGGGGCGGCGTGACGCCCATCGAGACGTAGACGCTCATCAGGTGCTCGACGCCGCCGGCCGCTGGCTTGATCCAGCTGGCGGGCACGTAAATCAGGGCACCGCCCACCGGTACGGGGGCCGACGGCACCAAGATGCCCAGATACTCGTCCTTGCCGATCAGCACCGGCTTGGAGGATGGCAGCAGCGCCAGCACCGCACCGCCCGGCTCGCCGCCGAAGAAGCACCAGACCGCGCTCATGCTGGCGAGGTTGTCGTCGCCCTTCAGGTCGACGATCGACGTGAAGCGCTTGCTGAGGTCATAGACACTCGAGATGCCGGGAATCGGCCGCACGATGCGGTCAACAATGGCCGTCGTCCAATCGCCAAGCCGCGACTCGACAAGCAACCCAAGCACGTAGATGGCGACGACGACAATGGCGAGACCGAGCAGGTAGGGAGGAACGCTCGAGGTGTTGAAGCCAACGCCCATGGAGATGAGCAGCCGGCCGAAGCGGCTGCTCGGCCCGGCGTAGTCGATGATCAGTGTCACCAGCCACACCGAAACGGCCACCGTGATGATCAACGGCAGGGCCGCCATGAAGCCAGCCCCGAAAATGCGTACGACCCTGCCCACCGGACGTCTCCCTGAATAGCGCGCGAGCTGCGCAGCGGCGCAAAGTATCGATGATGAAAACCTCGGCTGATTGGCCAAGAGCCGTCAAGGGGCAGGCAAGTTGCGGTTGGCGGGCCAGGCTACCCAGGCGCTGTGCCATCACCACCCGCACGGCGCGGGTCAGGTTTTGTGCGGGCGGCGCTCAAGCGTTCGCCCGATACCGGCACGATGGCGAAGGTCCCATTCTGATGTCGGTCGGTGCACAGCGTGCACCCGAGGCTCGTGCCTGGAAGGTGGTCCATGAACACGACAGCATTGTTGTTTCAGCTGATCGGCGGCGGCGTGGCCGGCTACGCCGCTGGGCACTTCGTAAGGGACATCACCCTGGGTGGCCCTGTCGCCAATGCCGCGGTCGGGGCATTGGGTGGCGGCATCGTTGGACAGGTCCTGTTCGCGATGCTGGGATTGGGCGGCACCGTCCAGGTCGCGTCGGCGCTGATTACGGGCGCCATTGGCGGAGGCCTCGGTACGCTGCTGGTCGGATTCGTCAAATCCAAGATATCTGCCTAGGCCGCTGCTAGGTCTAGAGCATGATCACCTTAAACTGAAGCGTATCCGGC